>JAKARG010000553.1 GCA_021819345.1 Actinomycetes bacterium
AGGTCTCCCTGTCTTCTTTCATGATCGAGCGTGCCACCGTGGGCTCGTAGTAGCCACAACCCGCCTCGACCAGCTCTGCTGCAAGGCGCGTGCCCGGTGGGGAGGTGCAGACTCCGAGCTCGACGGCTGCGCCGCCGTAGGAGCCCCTCCCTCTCGATGTTTGCATATTTGTTTGCCTTCCTCGAAGTTTGCCCACCCTTCTACCACGCCGTGAATGGGGGAGCGTCGGAAGGCCTGCCCCACAGGCCGGACACATGTACACTCACCTCCAGGAGATGGCATTGGCACCTGCGTCTGGACGCAGGCCACCTCTGAGCCGGCGCTCCAGAAGGATCGCGGTCGGCTGGTCATCGTCGAGGATCGATTCATGCTCCAAGTTCGCAACAATGTTCAGCCACTTGGGATCGCGTTCAGCTCGCTCGCCTTCCCCACCCAACCCCTCGAGGAGGTGGCGGCGCTCGGCGCCTCCTGGGGCTACGACGGCATCGAGCTCCGGGTCATCGACGGCGAGCTGATCGACCCGGCGATGTCGCCCGCCGAGCGTGCCCGGGTGAGCCGGGTCCTCGAGCGGGAGGGGTTGGCGGTGGTGGCAGTCGACTCCTCGATCCGCCTCACGGCGGAAGGCGCCGATGCCGGGATCGACGCCTTCCTCGACCTGGCGGAGGCCTGCGGGGCGCCACTGGTCCGGGTCTTCGGGGGTGCGCTACCTGCGGAGCCGGCTGCTCGGGCCGAGCGGATGGCGGCTGTAGCTGGGACCCTCCGGGCGGCCTCCGGTCGGGCCGAGCGCCTCGGGGTCGGGATCGGCCTCGAGACCCACGACGACTTCTCCTCCTCGGCGGTGGTGGCCGAGGTGCTCGCAGAGGTCCCGTCTCCTTTCGTCGGAGCGGTCTGGGACAGCCACCACCCCTGGCGGATGGGAGAGAGTGCCGAGCTCACCCATGCAAACCTCGGCGGGCGGCTGCTGCTCGCCCAAGTGAAGGACGCCCGGCGGAGCGCCGCGCACGAGGGTGGCTGGGAGCTGGTCCTCCTCGGCGACGGCGAGGTGCCGGTCCGAGAGATGGTGGCCCTGCTCGGCGCAGGGGGATATGCGGGGGTGCTGTCGGTGGAGTGGGAGAAGCGCTGGCATCCCGAGATCGCCGAGCCCGAGGTGGCGCTGCCCCAGCACTTGGAGCTCCTGCAAGCTTGGGTGGGAGGCTCGTCGCGATCCGTGGGAGGAACCTGATGCCCGAGAGGACCTACGGCTTCGGCGTGGTCGGCTGCGGGGTGATCGGCCCCATGCACGCCCGGGTCGCGGCCGCGCTCCCCAGTGCTCGCCTGGTGGCCGCGACCGATCTCGTCGCCGAGCGGGCGAAGGCTTACGCGGCCGAGCACGGCTGCGAGCCCGAGGCCGACCTCGCCCACCTGCTCGCCCGCGACGACGTCGACGTGGTCTCGGTGTGCACCCCGAGCGGCACCCACGCCGAGGTCGGTGTGGAGGCTGCCAGGGCCGGCAAGCACCTGGTGGTGGAGAAGCCGATCGACATCTCCCTAGCGGCGGCTGACCGCCTGATTGGCGCGGTCGAGGCGGCCGGGGTGACGATGACGGTCATCTCCCAGCACCGCTTCGACCCCGGGGTACAACAGCTGCGCGAGCTGCTCGACTCCGGGTCCCTCGGCCGCCTGGTGCTCGGGAGCTCCAGGATCAAGTGGTACCGGAGCCAGGCCTACTACGACAGCGGCGACTGGCGCGGCACCTGGGCCCTCGACGGTGGTGGGGCGCTGATGAACCAGGGGGTCCATTACACCGACCTGCTGCGCTGGTGCATGGGCCCGGTCACCGAGGTCACGGCTCTGTGCGCCACCCAGACCCACGAGATCGAGGTCGAGGACGTCGCCATCGCACTGCTGCGCTTCGCCAGTGGAGCGGTAGGCACCCTGGAGGCGAGCACTGCGGTGTTCCCGGGCCTCCCCGAGCGCCTGGAGGTGAGTGGCACCGGCGGTAGTGCGGTGGTCGAGGACGGGGTCCTGGTGCTGCGTGAGCTGCTGGCCGAGCGGGCCGATGTCGGCGCTTACGGCGCCAAGGCGGCCGGGAGCAAGCCGCGGGGGAGCTCGGCCGCGGCCGATCCCCGGGCGATCGGCGACGCCCCCCATGTCAGCCAGGTCGCCGACTTGTTGGCGGCCATCGACGGCGGCCGGCAGCCGCTCGTCACCGGCCAGGAGGCCCGCAATGCGCTCGAGGTGGTGCTGGCGGTCTACGAGTCCGCCAGGAGTGGCGGCCAGCCGGTCCGCCTGCCGCTTGCGGGCGCCACAACCTACGAGGAGGCAAACAAGTGAAGTTGGGCGTGGTCGGAACGGGCCAGTTCGCCGGGAGCTTCATCCATCTCTGGCAGCTCCATCCGGGTGTGGACGAGATCTACTGCACCGACCTGATACCCGAGCGCGCCGAGGAGCATCGCCAGCGCTTCCACCTGGCCGGGGTGCACCGTGACTTCGCCGAGATGCTCGACTCCGACGTGGACGCGGTGGCGATCATGACCCAGAGGTGGACCCACGGCGAGCTGGTCCTCTCGGCACTGGAGGCCGGCAAGCACGTCTACTCGGCGGTCCCCATGGCGAGCAGCGCCGATGAGATCGA
>JAKARG010000554.1 GCA_021819345.1 Actinomycetes bacterium
GCCAGGAAGCCCGCGTCCGGCCGACGGTCGCCGGCTCCGGCCGGGCGCCGGCCCTCGGGGCGCAGCCCGGCGCCGCCCGAGCCGCGCAGCGCAGCCGACCTGCTCGGCCACGTCCCCCCCGAGGCGTGGGGTGGGGTCCTCTTGCTGCTCGGCGTCCTCGCCGGCCTCGGGATCTACAGCGACCTGGCCGGACCCTTCGGGCGGGGGTTGCGCACCGGCGCAGCCGACCTGCTCGGCCTCGCCCGGGTGCTGCTGCCCCCCGCCTTGGCAGCAGTCGGCGCCGCACTCGTGTTGCACCACCACCCGCCGGCGGCCGACGAGGGAGCCGAGACCCCCTACCAGCGGGCTCGCCCGGGCGCAGCCCGCCTGGGCGGCGGATCGCTGCTCTTGGTGCTCGCCGTCTGCGGGCTGATCGACCTCGCCCGGGCGCCGGCCCGCCTCGCCGGCCGCTCCCTGTTCCTCGTCGGCCGTCCCGCAGGCGGGCTGGTCGGCGTGGCGGTGGGTGACCCGCTTCGTGCGGGGCTCTCTGTGGTGGGCGCCGGGGTGGTGCTCGTCGCCGCCGGCCTGCTCGCCCTGCTGGTGCTCACCTCGACCCCGCTCTCCCGGGCGGCCGGCTGGGTGGTCGCCGCCGGCCGGCTGGTCGCCCGGGGAGGGCGCGAGACCCTCCGAGCGGCCCGCGACGCCTTGGTGACGGCCGACGACCGCGGCACCGAGGCGACCGGCACTGTGGCGACCGGCACTGCGGCGAGCGACACCGAGGGCCCCGGCTCCTCAGACCCCGACTCCGGAGGCCCCGGGATGCGCGGGCGCCGGCGCCGCCGCGCGGCGAGGTCTGACCCCGATCCCGACCCGGTCGACGAGCAGGACGGGGGAGCCGACGGCGCGCCCGGCGCCTCCGCGCCCGAGGCCCCCTCCCGCCCCGAGCCGGCGCTGCAGGTCCCCCAGGCGGCGCCCGAGGAGCCCGAGCAGCTGCGCATCGGCCTCGGGCCGGCGGCCGAGCCGGGCACCTGGAAGCTGCCGTCGGTCAGCTTGCTGAGGCGGGCCGAGACCCTGGCGGTCGACCGGGCGGCGATCCAGCGCCAGGGGCGGGTGCTCGAGGACGCCCTCGCTGCCCACGGCGTCGAGACCCGCCTGGTCGGCATGACCGTCGGGCCGACGGTCACCCGCTTCGAGCTCGAGCTCGGACCCGGGGTGAAGGTGGCCAAGGTCACCAACCTGCAGCGCGACATCGCCTACGCGATGGCTGCGGCCGACGTGCGGATCCTCGCGCCGATCCCGGGGCGCTCGGCGATCGGGGTGGAGGTGCCCAACGCCCAGCGCCAGCAGGTCTCCCTCGGCGACATCCTCTCCTCGGCGGAGGCCCGGGCGGCGACCCATCCCCTGGAGGTGGGGGTAGGTCGCGACATCGCCGGACGCCCGGTGCTCGCCAACCTCGCGACCATGCCCCACATCCTCATCGCCGGTGCGACCGGGGCGGGCAAGTCGAGCTGCATCAACTCGCTGCTCACCTCGGTCCTCGTGCGCTCGACCCCCGACCAGGTGCGCCTGATCCTGGTCGACCCCAAGCGTGTCGAGCTCGGCCAGTACAACGGGCTGCCCCACCTGCTCACCGGGGTGGTCACCAACCCGAAGAAGGCGGCCAACGCCCTCGCCTGGGCGGTGCACGAGATGGAGCGTCGCTACGACCTGCTGGCCGAGGTGGGCGTGCGCGACGTCACCGGCTACAACGCGGCCTACGACCGGGGGGACCTCTCCGGCCCGCCCGAGCTCGGCGCGGAGCCCCGCAGCTACGAGCGCCTGCCCTTCATCCTGGTGGTGATCGACGAGCTCAACGACTTGATGATGGTCGCGGCGCGCGACGTCGAGGACTCGGTGGTGCGGATCGCCCAGATGGCCCGGGCCGTCGGGATCCACCTGGTGATCGCCACCCAGCGCCCGAGCGTGGACGTGATCACCGGGGTGATCAAGGCCAACGTGCCCTCCAGGCTGGCCTTTGCGGTCTCCTCGCTCGCCGACAGCCGGGTGATCCTCGACCAGCCGGGTGCCGAGAGGCTCATTGGAAAAGGGGACATGCTCTTGCTGACCGCCTCTTCCAGCGTCGCCCGCCGCATCCAGGGAGCCTGGGTCGACGAAGACGAGGTCCGAAAGGTGGTGGCCCACTGGCGGCGCCAGTCCGAGCCCCGCTACGTCGAGGGGGTCGAGGGCTCCGAGGACGGGCCGGCCGGCGCCGGGGCGGGCGGCGGGGGCGACGGCGACGACGACGACCTGCTCGACCGGGCCCGGGAGCTGGTCGTGCGCTCCCAGCTCGGCTCGACCTCGATGCTCCAGCGCAAGCTGCGGGTCGGCTTCGCCCGGGCGGGACGGCTGATGGACCTCCTCGAGCAGCGCGGCGTGGTCGGCCCCTCGGAGGGCTCCAAGACCAGGGCGGTGCTCATGAGCGTGGAGGAGCTCGAGGCCGCCGACGGCTCGGCCGGCCCGGCCGGGCTCGACGAGGACGAGGACTGAGCGCAGCGGAGGCGTCGAGCCCTCGCTCGGCTACCAGGGGCTCGGTGGCGGGCTCCTGCTGGGCGCGGGCGATCGCCTGCAGAT
>JAKARG010000555.1 GCA_021819345.1 Actinomycetes bacterium
GATCTCTCTGAGCCCCGACCGCAGCGGGGAGGCCCGACGCGGGCCCTGCTGTCGGTCCGGCAGGCCCGGGGGAAAGTCCTCGCCCGAGGCGCCGGGAGATCTGCGGCGGGCTCAGCCCTTGGTGTGCCTTGACATCGCGCCGACCCCGGGCAATAATCCTCGGAGGGGAGGTGATACGTATTAGCACTCAGCCACGTGGCAACAGACGATCCCGGGCTGTCACGCAGAGCGACGTCGCCCGGGAGGCGGGGGTGTCACAGTCGCTCGCCTCCTGCGTGCTCACGGGGAGGCCCGTGAGGGTCGCTCCGGACACCGAGCGACGGGTGCATGCCGCCGCAGCCCGCCTGGGATATCGCCCCAACGTGATCGCCCGCGGCCTCCGGGGCTCCCCCACAGGGCTCCTCGGGGCGATCGTGCGCGATCTCTCGGCACCGGTGGCCAACGAGGTCTGCCGTCACCTGCTGCGCCGGGCACCTGCCCACGGCTACGACGTCCTGCTGACCGACGCAGCCGACGACCCCCACACGCTGCTCCGCCTGGCCTCGCTCATGAAGTCCCGCCTCTGCGACGGGGTGTTCCTCGTCGGGGAGCTGCCGAACCAGGACGACGTCTGGGACGACTACCGGGCGATCGGCCTGCGCACCGTCCTGTTGCTCCAGAGCGGCCAGGGCCCTTTCCCCTCGGTGGCAGCCGACGAGCGCCGCGCCGTGCGGACCCTGGCAGACCACCTGGTCGGGCTCGGCCACCGCCGGATCGGCTTCGTCGTCGCCGAGTGGATGCACGGCGTCCAGGCCCGCTACCAGGCCTGCCGGGAGGTGCTCACCGAGCTCGGGGCCACCGTCGACGACAGCCACGTCCTCCTGGCACCGTCGAGCACCCGAGGCGGCGCCGACGCCCTGGCCCGTCTGGCCGCTGCCGGGGAGCTTCCGACCGCCCTGGTCGCTACGACCGACCTCTTGGCCCTCGGGGTCCTCGCCGAAGCGCACCGCAGGTCGATACCGGTTCCCGGGAGCCTGTCGGTGGTCGGCTTCGACGACATCCCGGGGGCCGCCGACTTCCCACCCGGGCTCACCACGATGCACCAGCCCGTCGAGGCGATGGCAGAAGCCGCCCTCTCCCACTTCGACACCGACGAGGACCAGCCGGTCCCCCACCCGATCCTGGAAGCCCCCCTGGTCGTGCGCGGTACCACCGGTCCGCCACCGGACCGTCCGGCCCCGCTCATCGACCTGAGCACCCGCGTCGCCGATAGACGGCGCACCAACCCCAAAACCCGAGGAGATCATCGTGACATCGACATCCCATCCTGAACCACGAGCCCAGCACGCCGGTCGCACGCGGCACCGCAATGCCCACAAGCTCGCCGCCCTCGCTGCCGCCGGAGCGCTCTTCGCTGCCTGCGGCACCACCTCCGAAGCCGCCCAGAGCCCCGCCACCTCGAGCCACCCGTCGTCGTCCGGCTCCCCGGTGACCATCTCGTTCCTCAACGTGGGAGCAACACCCCAGGCCCTGGCCTACTTCAACGGGACCGTGATACCGGACTTCGAACGAGCCAACCCCAAGATCCGCGTGACGATGGAGACCACCGACTGGGGGTCTGCCTTCACCAAGATCACCACGGCCGTGGCTTCCAAGAGCTCGGCCGACGTGTTCATCCAGGGTGGCATCTGGCTCGGCAGCCTGGCGTCCGACCACGCGTTGCTGCCCCTCACCAAGTACGTCTCGCACTGGAGCGGGGCGAAGTACATGCCGGCGAGCGAGCTCGCCACCGGCAAGCTCGACGGGACCCAGTACGCAATCCCCTACTACTCCGATCTTCGAGGCCTCTGGTACAACAAGGCCGACCTCCGAGCTGCCCACCTCGCGCCACCGAAGACGCTCGCCCAGCTCCGCTCCGACGCCGCAAAGCTCGTGGTGAAGCGCGGTGGGAGCATCACCCGGGAGGGCATGGACTGGGCGATCGACAACTCGATCGGTCTCCAGCAGTCCTACACCGAGCTGCTCTACACCCTCGGCGGCCACGAGTTCAACGCCGCCAAGACCGCACCGGCGCTCACCAGCCCGACGGCCGAGAAGGCCCTCGACTATCTCACTTCGTTCTACAAGGACGGTTACTCGTCGACCAAGTTCGTCGACGTCGGGTCCGCGCCCGCCACGATCGCGATCGGAAAGACTGCGATGGAGGTCAACGGGTTCGCGGTGTACACAGAGGCCGAACAGTACGACCCCTCGATCGTGAAGGACCTCGGCTTCGAACCGTTCCCCACGTCCACCGGGTCCCATCCCGTGGCCCTCTCGTTCCCGACCAAGCTCGGGATCTACGCCGGCACCAAGCACCCCGAGCAGGCCTGGAAGTTCCTCTCCTACATCGTGTCGCCAGCCGTCGAGTCGAAGTGGGACTCGCTCATCGGAGAGCTCCCCGCCGACACCAACGCCAAGCTCGGCTCACCCTGGTCCACCGCCTTGGCCAAGAGCTTCTTCTCCCTCGCCTCGATCAGCAAGGCGCAGCCGGTCATTCCGGTGATGCTCAAGCTCGGACCGATCGTCAACACCGACCTGGAGAAGGCAGTGACCGGACAAGCATCGC
>JAKARG010000556.1 GCA_021819345.1 Actinomycetes bacterium
CAACGGAGGAAAGGGAACAGGCGGCGATCGTGGTCGACAGGGCTCAGCGCCTCCCAGCTTCACCCGTGGCACAGGGTGACGACCTCGATCGCCTGCGCGGCGCGGCGTTGTTCGCCCACAGCGGCGATGCCATCGTCGACCTGGATCCCTCCGGGGTGATCGTCGGGTTCAATCCTGCCGCCGAGTTGATCTTCGCCCGCCATCCCGAGGAGGTTCTCGGACGGCCAGCGGGGATGCTGGTGCCCGGCCGGTCCCACCACGAGGTAGCCGCGTTGCTGGCGGACCTGGGATCGCGGCGTCGCGTCGAGCCCTACGTTACCGACTACCTGCGCTCCGACGGCACGACACTCCAGCTATCGGTGACGGCGGTGCCCGTGTCCTATCCCGGCGGTCGCCTCGGCGGTCTCACCGTCATCATCCAAGACCTGACCCCCGCCCTGCGGGCCGCTGACGAGCTCGCATCTCGCGACGCCCTTTACCGCACGATCGTCGAAACCGCGCACGAGGGCATCGCGATCTTCGACGCCGACCTCGTGGTCCGCTTCGCGAACACCCGCTTGGGCAACATCCTCGGCTACGACACCGTGGAGCTCGTCGGCTCCAGCGCGACGCGCTTGCTCTTCGCCGAAGACGTCGCCGAGGTCCGCCAGCTGGCGGCCCGCCGCCGCCAAGGAGTCTCGGAGGCTGCCGAGATCCGCTTGCGGCACCGCGATGGCGCCACGGTGTGGACGCTGATCGACAGCTCCCCGATCCCCGACGGGACCGGCGAGGTCCACTCGCTGGTGATGTTCACCGACGTCACCGACCGCAAAGCGACCGAGGTTGCTCTCCGCGAGCGCGAGGCTCGCATGCGGGGGTACTTCGAGCACACTGCGGTGGGCGTTGTCAGGGCGGCCCTGGACGGCACGATGCTCGAGGTCAACCCGGCGATGTGCCGGATCGTCGGCTACCCCGCCGAGGAACTGGTGGGCCGCTCGTTCCTCGATATCACCCACCCCGACGACCGCCGGCCCAACGAGGAGACGATCCGCCGAGTGATAACCGGCGTGGACCGCTGGGCCGAGGTCGAAAAGCGCTACCTTCACCGTGACGGGCACGTGGTGCAGGTGAACATCACCGTGTCGGCCGTGCCAGGACCTGACGGGGCGCCCGTCCACCTGGCGGCGATGATCCAGGACGTCACCGAGAAGGTGGCCGCGCTCGATGCGCTTCGTCGCAGCGAGGAAACCCTGCGGCTGCTGGCGGAAAGCGCCCAGGACCTGATCTTCCGCTACCGTCTCGGGCCGGAGCCCCGCTTCGACTACGTCAGCCCCGCCCTCGAGACCGTCTACGGCTGGTGCCTCGAGGACTTCTCCCCCGGCTCGGACCCGATGCGCCGCCTGATCGGCGACACCCAGGCCGAGGCGGTGATCGCGGCGCTCGGCAGCGGTCACGCCAACGTGGCCCCGATCAGCGTGGAGATCGCCCACAAGGACGGGCGGAGGATCTGGAGCGACGCCCGGGTGAGCGCGATCGTCGACGCGACCGGCGAGCTGGTCGGTCTGCAGGGCGTCGTGCGGGACGTCTCGGAGCGCAAGGCCGTCGAGGACCAGCTTGCCCATCAGGCCCTCCACGATGCCTTGACCGGCTTGCCTAACCGAACCCTGTTGGCAGACCGGATCGACCAGGCCCTCGTCCGCCTCAAACGCGAAGACGGAGTGGCCGCCGTGCTGTTCTTGGACCTCGACGGCTTCAAGCTGGTCAACGACTCCCTGGGCCATGCCGTGGGCGACGAGCTGCTCCAGGGTGTCGGTGAGCGCCTGCGCAGCGCGGCGCGCGGCACGGACAGCGTGGCGCGCCTGGGGGGTGACGAGTTCGTGGTGCTCTGCGAGAACCTGGTCGACTCGGCCGAGGCCATGACCCTGGCAGAACGCCTCCTCGAGGCCCTGGCGGCTCCTTTCGACATCGCCGGCCACCAGCTCTTCGTCTCAGCGAGCATCGGCGTGGCCACTACCCCCGCCACCGACGTCGACACCATCTTGCGCGATGCCGACGCGGCGATGTACCAGGCCAAAAAGTCCGGGCGCAACCGCTGCACGGCATTCCATCCCAGCCTGTACGAGCAGACCAGCCGGCATCTGCGCCTCGCCTCCGAGCTGCACGGGGCGCTCGAGCGAGGTGAGCTGCTCGTGCATTACCAGCCGCTCCTCTCGCTCACCAGCGGTGAGGTCACCGCCCTCGAGGCGCTGCTCCGCTGGCAGCACCCCACCGAGGGGATGCTCTTCCCCGAGGAGTTCATCGCCGTGGCCGAAGACACCGGCCTCATCGTCGACATCGGGGCGTGGGTGCTCGCCGAGGCGTGCCTGCAGACGGCCCGCTGGGCCCGCAGCCACCGTGGGCTGTCGATCAGTGTGAACCTGTCCTCACAGCAGATCGCCGACGAGCTGATCGGCCACGTCGAAACCGCGCTGTCGGCCTCAGGTCTGCCCTCGTGCCAGCTCGTGCTGGAGGTGACCGAGAGCACGGTTGTCGCCGACGCCAGCGTTTCGGTGCTCGCACGCCTGCGGGAGCTGGGTGTTCGTATCTCAGTGGACGATTTCGGCACCGG
>JAKARG010000557.1 GCA_021819345.1 Actinomycetes bacterium
ACCTGGCGGGCCGAGGGCGACCGGCTGGTGCTCTGGGGAGCCCCCTGGAGCGCCGGGACGTCGAGCTTCACCTTCGAGGCCACTAGCCCCCTCGGCAGCACCAGCCACAGCGTCACCCTCGTGGTCCCCCGCAGGTTCAACCGGTCAGTGCAATAGCGGTAGCGTGGCGGGTCGCGGCGCTCTGCCAGTGATGTAGCCGTCGAGGCATGGTGTTGATCCGGTGGCTGATTGCATCAAGATCGGCCTGGGAGTAGACCGACAGGTCGGTGCCCTTGCCGACGTAGCGGCGGAGGAGGCCGTTGAACGCCTCATTGGATCCGCGCTGCCAGGGGTGGTGTGGCTCGGCAAAGTAGACGTCGAGACCGCTTCGCCGGGCCAGCTCGCAGTGTGCGGCCATCTCCCGGCCCTGGTCACAAGTGAGGCTGCGGGCGAGGCCCGAGGGCACCTTGTCGAAGCGTTCGACCAGGCAGGCGAGGACTGCATCGGCGCAGTAGCCATCGGCTCGCCGGCGGGCACCTCCGGGCGCATCACCGTCACCTTCGAGAGGTCCGCGGCGGCGGGGAGCTCGAAGCACACGCAGCGGCGGAAGCTGGTGGCCGACACCGCCAGGCCCGCCTCGTCGCGCAGGCGCTGATGGACCGTCGCCACCGTGTTGGTCTTCAACATCTCGGCGATGGCCGCGCGGTGGGCGTCGATCACCGAGAAGGTCAGGCTGCGGGCCCGGGCATCGACCAGCTCGGGGAACCAGCCCCGGGCCCGCTCCGCCCACTCAGCCCGCGAAGGCGGCTCCCCGCCCGGGCTCATGCCCGCCTCCTCAGCGGGGGCGACGTACTTCCGCACCGTCTTGGGATCCACCCCCAAGCTCGACGCCACCACCGACTTCGGCCGGCCGGCGTGCCAGTGCTGCAAGATCTCAACGACATCGATCACTTCGAAGCTTCTCCTTGCCAAGTGAGTGTCCTCGCTGTCTCGGGTGACATGCGAGGTGTTACAGCTGCAAGGAGCCCGACGGGCGGACCCTCGTCCCCACCGGGGACCAGGGAATTCCGTGAACGACCAGCTAGGGAAATACCTGAACGACTCGACCCTCGACTAGGGAAATACTTGAATGCTGACAAACGCCGAGCCGCTCGGCGATCCTGGCGTTCTCCTCGCCGTCAGCCGCTCCCAGCACGATCCGCGCGCGCAGGACCTGACGGCGCTCCGCTGTCTGCTTGCGTGCGACACCCTCCAAGCGCGCACGATCGGCGCCGCTCAGCTCGATCACGAACGGGCTCCGACGAGACACCACACCTCCCGATGGTGCGGCCGCCCACGACCTGCCCCCTCCCGGACCTCAGATTACACGTATGTAGTTCTGCGGAGACCACTAAGTTCAAGCAGCGCACCATGGAAGCCCGACGTCATGACAAGCGAGGCTGAGCGTTGAGCGGTACCGCCGAGCAGCGGCGGCCGGCCGGCCCGCCCGAGCGCGCCCCGGCGGTTCCCGAGATCGTCGCGGCCCTCGTCGGCGCCGGGCACCTGGAGGCCGTGTGGGTCAACGAGGCGGGCGGGGTGACCTGGCGGGTGCCCGAGGCCCGCCTGTATGTGAAGTGGGCCCCGGCGGCCGGTGGCCTCGACCTGAGGGTCGAAGCCGAGCGCATGGCCTGGGCCGCTCGTTACACGCCGGTCCCCGAGGTGCTCGACGCAGGAGCCGAGGCCGAGGGCAGTTGGCTCGTGACCGCGGCGATCGAGGCATCGAGCGCGGTGAGCGCTGCTTGGCTCTCCGAGCCGGCGACGGCGGTGGCCGCCGTCGGTGTGGGCCTCCGCGTCCTCCACGACGCCCTTCCGGTCGCCGAGTGCCCGTGGTCGTGGTCGGTCGAGTCGCGCGTCGCTGCGTCGGCGCGGCTCGCTGCCGAGCAGGGCGCCGCCGGGAGCCCGGATGCGCTGGCGGGCGAGGCGGAGGGGGACCTTTCTCTCCTCGGTCCGCCGCCGGAGGTCGACCGGCTGGTGGTCTGCCACGGCGACGCGTGCTGCCCGAACACCCTCCTCGACCAAGGTGGCCACTTCGCCGCGCATGTCGACCTCGCCGCCCTCGGCGTCGCCGACCGCTGGGCCGACCTGGCGGTGGCGACCTACTCCACCATCTGGAACTACGGAGCGGGCTGGGAGGAAGTGCTCCTCGACGCCTACGGCGTCGACCCCGACGCCGACCGCACCCGCTACTACCGCCGGCTCTGGGACCTCACCTGACCCCGCCGGCTCTCGGTCCACGCCTGACCCCGCCGGCTCACCGGCGCTCGCCGGCGTCGGGTATCGGCTCGAAGGGCCCTCGGCCAGCCATGCCCGGCCAGAGCGCGCGGCGGACCTGGGCTCCGTCGCGGAGCACCTTCGGCGCCGACGCCGCCGAAGGCGGGCGGGATCGGTGTGGTCCACGCTCCACCGAGCGGCCCCTGCTACTCTCCGGCCCCACTCGGTCCTGGGCAGAGGAGATGACAGATGTCGGGTGCAGTGCAAGGGGCAAGGGGCAGGCTCGCCGCGCTCGGGGCGGCCACCGCCCTGGTCGCCGGCACGGGGATCTTCGTCCTCGTAGCCGCGACCC
>JAKARG010000558.1 GCA_021819345.1 Actinomycetes bacterium
CGGCGGCGCCAGCGCGCCGAGGTGGCCCTGGTCGCCTGGATCTCGGAAGGTTTCCGGCCGGGGTTTGTCGCCGATCGCCAGGTTCCTGCCGGTTCTAAGGGTGCGGGTCGACCACGGCAGGGTCGCCGCCCACAGCAGCGGCCGGAAGGTCACGCCACCGCTTCTGCGCCGCCTGAGAGCGAAAGGAGGTAACACGCCCCGCTGGCCGGCGACGACCCTGCCCGACCCGACACCACCAACACGCCACCCACCAGCACGCCACCCACCGTCTCGAAGGAGGAGAACCCACGAAACGCACGATCCCCACCCTCTATGGCCGCACCCCACCCAGCCACACCCGGACCCTTTTCGCCCGCCTCGGGCGGCTGCTCGGCACCCTCGGGGTCCTGGTCGTGGCCGGCGTAGTCCTGGCCCCGCCCGCGTTCGCCGTCACCGGGTCGGCCCCGAGCCTGAACGGGGTGATCGGCTCGCTGCAGGTGTGGCTGGTCGGGATCCTGGCCGGGTTGGCCACGTTGTTCCTCACCATCGGCGGGATCCGCTACCTGACTGCCGGCGGCGACCCCGCCGAGGTGGAGCGGGCCAAGACCGCCCTCAAGTCCGCCGCCATCGGCTATGCCCTAGCGGCCCTGGCCCCGCTGCTGGTCTCCATCCTGCAGTCGATCGTCGGCTGATGGGCCGACGCTCCATCCTCCGACCGGTCTTGTCCCGTCGCTCCGGCTCCAATCGGCTCGGCCGGTGGGTCCTGCTCGCCGCCGTGGCCGGCGCCGGGTTCCTGGCCGTGGCGCTCCTCGGCGCCGGCAGAGCGGCCGCCGCCCCGGGCCCTAGGGGCATGCCAACCCTGGCCGCGCCGACCCGCACCGCCACCGTGACGAGCCCGGCGCTGCGCCTGATGGCGAGCAGCGCATCGACAGCTACAAGCGGACCGACGGCAGGCGGGTCGGCACCGAGCAATGGGACGCCGCCGCCGGGGATCAGGGTGGGCCCCAACCTGTCGGGCGGCGCGCCGTCCACGACGACGGGGCCGTCGATCTCCGCGGGGAGCTCGCAAAGCTGCGGGTTCTTCGACGTCACCTGCCATGTCACCTCGGCCATCGACGGCTGGTTCCGCGACCTCGTCACCTCGGCGCTCAACCCGGTCCTGGCGCTGCTCGGCCGCACGGTGCTCTCCACCCCCGACGTGACCGGCGGGAAGGTGGGCCTGATCTGGGGAATCACCGCCGGGATCGCCAACGCCTTGGTAGTGCTGTTGGTGCTGGCCGGCGGGGCGGTGGTGATGAGCCACGAGACCCTCCAGACCCGCTACGCGGCGAAGGACATCGCCCCGCGGGTGGTGGTGGCGGTGATCGCCGCCAACGCCTCCCTCGCGTTGGTGGGCCTCGCCATCCCGGCCGCCAACGCCCTCTCCCAAGCCCTGCTCGGCGGCGGCGTCGACCCTTCCCAGGCGACCGCGGCGATGCGCCAGCTGGTCCTCGCCCCGCTCGGGGCCGGGGGGATCTTCTTGGTGTTGCTCGGCCTGGTCGCCGCCGTCCTCGCGGTGGTGCTCCTCGCCACCTACGTGATCCGCGTCGCGCTGCTGGTGCTGCTCGTCGCCGTCGCCCCCCTCGCGCTGATCGGCCACGCCCTGCCCCAGACCGAGGGCGCAGCCAGGTTGTGGTGGCGGGCGATCGCCGGGCTGTTCGCCATCCAGCTCGGCCAGTCCCTGGTGCTCATCTGCGCGCTCAAGGTGTTCTTCACGCCGTCGGGGCCGGGCACGCTCGGGCTGTCGGCGTCGGGCGGCCTGGTCGACGTGGTCGTGGCCGTGTGCCTGCTGTGGGTGCTGGTGCGCATCCCCGCCTGGGTGTCCAAGGCGGTCTTCGGCGCCGGACGCAGCTCGGGGGTCGCCAAGGCGTTCAAGGTGGCGTTCATCTACAAGGCCGCCCGGGCCGGGCTGGCCGCCCTCGCATGACCGGGCGCCGCACCACGACTGGCCAACCGGCGGAGAGCGAGAACCGGGTGCAGATCACCGCGGATGTCGACCGGCCCGACAAGATCCTCCTCGGCCTCACCGCCCGCCAGCTCGCCATCCTGGCCATCCCCGCGCTTGGCCTGTGGGCCGCCTACGCCGTCGCCCGCCACCACCTACCGCTGGGTCTCATCGCCGCGCTCGGCGCGCCGGTGGTCATCGGGGCGCTGGTAGTGGCGCTCGGACGCCGGGACGGGCTCGGCCTCGACCGGCTCCTGGTCATGGCGCTCCGCCAGGCTCGAGCGCCCCATCGGGCGGTCCCCGCCCCAGAAGGCGTCGCCCCCGCCCCGGTGTGGGCAGGAGCGGACCGGTCCCGGCCACCCGCCCCCCTGCGCCTCCCGCCGCGCTCGGTCGGCGACGACGGCACCGTGGACCTCGGGGCGGAGGGGGTGGCGCTGGTGGCGGAGGCACAGACGGTGAGCTTCTCGCTGCGCACCTCCGCCGAGCAGCACGCCCTGGTCGTCGCCTTCGGCCGCTACTTGAACAGCCTGGCCGCACCCATCCAGGTGGTGGTGCGCTCCCACCCGGTCGACCTGGCCGCCCGGGTGACCGACCTACGCGCACAGGCGGGCGAGCTG
>JAKARG010000559.1 GCA_021819345.1 Actinomycetes bacterium
CAGCACCCGGTCCCAGGCGTCGGGGGCGAGGTCCCTCGCGTAGCGCTTGATCGTCGCCGCGTCGTTGGCCACCCGCTTGTAGAGCACGACGTTGGCGAACTGCACGGTGAGGAAGCCCGAGACCGCCGGGGAGTGTGGGTCGCCGTCGACGTCGGTGAACGCGTGGTGCTTGCGGTGCACTGCGACCCACTCGCGCGGCTTGATCCCGGTTGTCACCCAGATGGCCACCCGGGCGGCGAACATCGGTCGGCGGCTGAGGGTCAGGGCCCGGTGCGACATCGCCCGGTGGAGCACCACGGTCGTGAGGTAGAGGCCGACCTGGCAGGTCGCGAGGCCGACGAGGACGGCGAGGAGGGGGCCGGGCACCCCGGCTACGGTAGTCGAGGGTCCGGGATCCGACCAAGGTTCCCGGCAGCCAACCGGCTCCCGGCCAGGAGGGCGCCAGCGCGTCGAGGGGCCCGTCGCTCGGTAGGCTCTCGCGATGAGCCGGTCCTCTTGGTGGTGAACCGGCTTGCGTTGTTCCCCCTCGGGACCGTGCTCGTGCCCACCGCAGTCCTGCCCTTGCACGTCTTCGAGCCCCGCTACCGCCGGCTCATGGCCGACCTCGGCGGGCCCGGGGGCTCTCCCGAGGGAGGCGAGCTCGGGATCGTGCTGATCACCCGGGGATCGGAGGTCGGGGGAGGCGAGTCACGCGAGGCCGTCGGCACCTGCGCTCGCGTGGCCGAGGCCACCCGCCTCGCCGACGGGCGCTGGCTGATCGCAGTGGTGGGGGAGGGTCGGTTCCAGGTGACGACCTGGCTGCCGGACGATCCCTACCCCCTCGCCGAGGTGAGGCCGCTCGACGAGCCGCCCTGGGACGGCGATCCCGGGCTTCTCGCCGACACCGAGCGGCGCGTGCGACGCTGCCTGGCGTTGGTCGCCGAGTCGGGCGGGAGCGCAGCTCCGGTGACCTTCGGGCTCGACGCCGAGCCCCGACGGGCGACCTGGCAGCTGAGCGCCGTCGCACCGGTCTCGGTCGTCGACCGCCAGCAGCTCCTGGAGACCGAGAGCCACCGCTGCCGGCTCGTGCGTGTCGCCCAGATGGTCGACGAGGTCTCGGAGCTCCTCGCGCTCCGTCTCGGCGAGGCACAATGAGCGGCGGACGAGCAACCGGAGGTGCCGTGAGGGCGAGCAGGAACGAGCACGGGTCGATGCGAGACGTCGGCGGAGAGCTGGTGGAGCTGGTCGTTGCGTACGCCAAGCAGGAGACCCTCGGCCCGTTGCGTTCCCTCGGGCGCTTCGTCCTCTTCGGGCTCCTCGGCTCGCTCTCGACCGCCCTCGGGGGGTTCCTGTTGAGCCTGGCCATGGTCCGTGCCCTCCAGAGCGAGCTGAGCGGCCCGCTCGGCGGCAACCTGAGCTGGGTCCCCTACCTCGGAGGGATCGTCGTGGCGGTGGTGTTCGTGGCGGTGGCAGTCGCTCTCATGGCGAGGAGCCCGAAGTGAGCCGGGGATCGCAGTCGGGGCCGGTGAGAGGGAGCGGACCCGACGGACGCATCGAGATCGACGACATCCGCTCCAAGCTCGCCGAGCTCGCCGGGGGAGTCGACGACGCCACCGCTGCGGCGAGGCCCTACCTGACCTACCTGGCGGTCGGAGGGGTGGTGGCGCTCGTCGCCCTGTCGTTCCTCGTCGGGCGCCGCTTCGGGCGGACCACCGCCACCTGGGTCGAGATCAAGCGGGTCTGAGGTGCTCGGGCGGATCTTCACCCGGCTGGTCCGGGCCGGGATGCGAAAGGGCTGGCAGCGCGGCGTCAAGAGGGGCGAGCGCGCCTGGGTGGTAGTCGGCGGCCTGGCGCTGATCGGCCACCTCGCCGGCCGGGCCTGGGCCCACCGGGAGCGGGTGGTGGTCCGCGAGAGGATCCGTCCCGGGGAGGTGTTCCAGGTCACCCACTCCCCCCGAACCTGACCGGTGCCCTCGCAACTGACACCATGACGGGGTGGAAGTCCTCCTGCGCAATCCTTCCAGGGTCGTCTCGGTGCCAGGTCCGCTCGACGCCACGAGCCTGCTCGGGCGTCTCGGCATCAACCGCGAGTCGGTCCTCGTGATCGTCGATGGCACCCTCGTCACCGGCGACACCCGGATACCCGACGGCGCCCGGGTGGAGCTGCGTCCGGTGATCTCCGGGGGAGCGGGGTGATCTGCCGTTCGTGCAGGGCCCCCGCCGTGCTCGACGTGCCCCGCCACCATGCAGCCTTTTGCGCCGGGTGCTTCGTGCGCCACTGCCGGGAGCAGGTTTCGCGAGCGGTGGACCACTTCGGGATGCTCGCGCCAGACGACCGTGTCCTCGTCGCGGTGTCCGGCGGCAAGGACAGCCTGGCGCTGTGGGACCTGCTGCTCGACCTCGGCTACCGGGCGGAGGGCCTGTACCTGGGTCTCGGCATCGGCGACTACAGCGAGCAGAGCGCCGCTTACGCGAGGGCGTTCGCGGAGGCCAGGGGCGTCGCGCTCCGGGTGCTCGACCTGCCCTCGGAGGTGGGCCTCGCAGTGCCCGACGCGGCGCGCGCGACGCGGCGCCCGCCGTGCTCGGCGTGTGGGCTGT
>JAKARG010000560.1 GCA_021819345.1 Actinomycetes bacterium
GGCGATGGCGTCACTGACTGATGGCAGCGGCGGGAATGGAGACTCGTTGGAGGAAAGCTGTGCGAGACCCTGGTTGGCGGGATCGTCGACCGACCCTCGGCGCCCGGCGCCGTAAACGGGGACTCCGTCGATTCCTGTCCGGACACGGATCATCGTCTGGCTCCTCCTCTTGACCCGTGATCGCTGATCACGGGTGTTCCCTCCAGGACTCGAGCTGGTTGATGACCGCCTGGAGAAAGGCGGCCGCGACCATGCCATCGAGGTAGCGGTGGTCGAAGGTGATCGAGAGGTTGCCCATTGGTCGGATGAGCACCACGCCGTCACGTGCCACCGGGCGGTCTGCGATGCGGTAGAGCCCGAGGATAGCGACTTCGGGCAGGTTGAGAAGGGGGGTCGACCATTGGCCGGCCATCCGGCCGGCACTGGTGATGGTGAAGGTCGAGCCGCTCAGCTCGTCAGGCCGCAGGTGACCGGCGCGTGCACGACTGCTCACGTCCTTGATCGCTGCGTCCAGCTCCGCCACCCCGAGGGTCTCGGCGTGGCGGACCACGGGCACCAGCAACCCGGTGTCGGCCTGGGTGGCGATCCCGAGATGCACCGACGCCTGGGGCACCGCGTTCCCGTCGGGAGCAAGCATATTGCACCTAGGATGCTCTAAGAGCATCCGGCTCGCCACGAACGCCACCGCGGTCAGCGGCGAGACGCCCGAAGATCGCACGGCGCCGAAGTCCGCCTCGTCGACGTTGGTCACGGTCGGCACCGCCGCCGCCCTGCTCAGACGGGAAGCGATCACGGCGCGGTCAGGCAATGTGCCGCTCCCCGCGCCCTCCGGCCGTTCCCTGCGCCGGGCGACCTCCCCGGAACCGCTCGTGTAGCCGTGGGCGTGCGCGTAGGTGCGCACGTCGTCCTCGCGGATCACGTCACTGCTCGCGGCAGTTCTTGCGGCAGCCAGGTCGATCCCGAGGCGACCTGCCAGTCGGCGGGCGCCGGGGGTCGCCGCGATCTCGGCGGCGGCCTCGGTAGCGGCCTCGGTAGCGGCCTCGGTAGCGGCCTCGGTAGCGGCCTCGGGTACCCCCGACACCGGGATCGCTGATTGCCGGTGCAGGTCGGATGAGCCCACTTCCAGCACGGCCAGGACGGATCCCACGGGCACCACCGACCCGGAGACGGCAACCGCCTCTGCCAGACGGCCGGTCACCGGTGAAGGGATCTCCACACTGGCCTTGTCGGTGACCACTTCGACCAGTGGCTGATCCTCGGTGACGGCGTCACCCGGACGGGCCAACCACTCTCCGATCGCGCCTTCGGCTATGCCTTCGCCAAGGTCGGGGAGGAGGACCTCGATACGCGCGGTCATCTGAGCGCCTCGTCCACGGCAGCCACGATCCGTCCTGGATCAGGCAGGTAGAGGTCCTCGAGCATGAACATCGGGAACGGGGCGTCGAGCCCCGCGACGCGAACGACCGGGCCGTCGAGCGAGAACATGGCGTGCTCGGCGACCAGCGCGGCCACCTCGGCCCCGACCCCGCACGAGCGCGGCGCCTCGTGCACCACCACGCACCGCCGGGTACGCCGCACAGAGGTCAGGACGGCCGTCTCGTCGAGCGGCCACAACGCGCGGAGGTCGAGGATCTCGGCGGACGTTCCCCGGCCGGCCAGCACCTCGGCGACCTCCAGGCACGTCGGCAGCGAGGGTCCGTAGCTGACGATGGTGACGTCGGTCCCCGGGCGGACCACGCGCGCCCGGGGAAGACCTTCGGGATCAGGGTCGGCAGGAAGCGAGCCACGGGTCGAGCGGTACAGGCGCTTGGGCTCCATGAAGATCACCGGGTCCGGGTGCCTGATGGCCCAGCGGAGCATCGAATAGGCGTCGGCGGGGCTCGACGGCGTGACCACCACGAGGCCGGGGACGTGGCAGAACAGCGCTTCGGGCGAGTCGCTGTGGAGCTCGGGGGCGTGGGTGCCGCCGCCATAGGGAATCCGCAGAACGGCGGGCATCTCCGTCGCACCCGCCGTGCGCCACCTGTAGCGGGCCAAGTGGCAGACGATCTGTTCGAAGGCCGGGTACGAGAACGAGTCGAACTGGAGCTCGACGACAGGGCGAAGGCCGGCCAGGCACATTCCCACCGCCGCTCCGACGAAGCCGGCTTCGCTCGCCGGCATATCGAGGACACGGTTCTCACCGAACCGGGCGTGAAGCCCGGCGGTAGCCCGGAACACCCCGCCCATCCTCCCGATGTCCTCTCCGAGCAGCACCACCCGAGGATCGGCCGCCAGTTCGGCCTCCAATGCCGCGTCGACGGCTTGGACCAGGGTGACGGGCCCCGGGTTGCCGGGTCTGGCGGGGGACGTCGTCAACGCTCGCCAGTCGAGAATGTCGGAGCAGATGGTCCCGGCCACGAGGGCGGCGGCACAGCGAGCACATGGGCGGTCATCTCCACCCCGGTCGGTGCGGGCATCCCGTCGAGCCGATGTCCGGCGGCGCGCATGGCGCTGGCCGCTCGCTCGTGCTCCTCGGTGATGTCCTGCGTGGCGAGGAGACCTTCGTCCAGCAACTGCTGCTCGAACCTGCCGAT
>JAKARG010000561.1 GCA_021819345.1 Actinomycetes bacterium
CCGTCCTGGGTAGCCCGGCCCGTCTCGTGGTACCCGTGCCGGGGGTAGTAGGCCAGGTTCTCGGTCATCGCCACGTTGGTGTACAGGCGAACCTCGGAAAGCCCCAGCTCCCGAGCGCGGCGGTCGGCGAGGTCGAGGAGCAGCCGGCCGATGCCGAGCTTCTGGGTGTCGGGCGCCACGGCCACGTTCTCGAGCAGCAGGTGATCGGGTCGTGCTTGGAGCACCAGCAGGCCGACGAGACGCCCAGCGCACTCGACCACGTACGCCTCGTCCTCTCGGACGACCTTGGCGTAATCGTCGGTCATCGGCGCCGGCTCGGTCCCATGCGCTCGATGTAGGGGCGATAGGCAGCTCGGACCAGCTCGGTCATCGCCGACGCGTCGTCGTCGCGAGCGCGCCGGACGGTGGGGGCGACAGCTGACTGGGGTTCGTCCACGACGAGCATCGTGGCACCGCCACCCGTTGCGAGGGTGCCCGGCCGGGGATCCCCTGAGACACGAGCGTCGGGCGCCACAACGAGCTGAGCCGCTGCGGTGGTCCTGACGCTCGCCCGGTGTCGGCTGCTGCTCAGCGGGTGGCTTGCGGCCCGCAGTCCGCCGAGTGATCCTCCGGCGCGGCGGACGCGCTCTGCTTTCTTGCGTGCCCCAATATCAAGTTCCGGACGTAGAACGGGCAGGTGGTGCCAAACTGCTCGCATGCGAGTCCGGACACGCCGTCCCGCCCGATTCAAGGTCCTACGCCATGCCCACCTCCGGCGCTTCTACATCGGCTTCGCCGCCTCGAAGCTCGGGACGGCGATGGCCTCGATCGCCCTGGCGTTCGCGGTCCTCGACAGCGGGGGCAGCGCCGTCGACCTCGGCTACGTGTTCGCCTCGGAGATCGTCCCCCAGGTCGCGCTCATGCTCGGCGGTGGTGTGCTCGCCGACCGCTTCGGGCGCCGACAGATCATGCTCGGCGCCGACGTGCTCCGCACGGGCAGCCAGGCGGTCCTCGCCGGTCTGCTGTTCGCCGGTCACCCGCCGATCTTGGCGTTCTGCGCGCTCGCCGCCGCCGTCGGTGTCGGTGACGCCTTGTTCAGCCCGGGGCTGAACGGCCTCACCGTCGAGCTGGTTCCCGCCGACGAACTGGGCGATGCCAACGCGATCTTCGGCATGGCCCGCTCGCTCGCGTCGGTGGCCGGCCCCGCCCTCGCCGGTGTGCTGGTCGCAGCCGCGGATCCCGCTACGGTCATCGCGCTCGACGCCGCCTCCTACGCTGCGAGCGCCCTGGCTCTTTCCGGGTTGCGCCTACCCGAGCGTTCCTCGTCATCGGGACGCTCGATGCTGTCCGATCTGACCGAGGGGTGGGCGGAGTTCCGCTCCAGGACCTGGCTGTGGGTGACGACGGCGCAGTTCACCTTGTTCAACCTGGTCGCCTGGGGTCCTTTCCTGCTGCTCGGCCCGGTGCTCTCCAAGTCCTACCTGGGCGGTGCTGCGGCTTGGGGGTCGATCATGGCCGCATTCGGGGCCGGGTCGGTCGCCGGCGGTCTGGTCGCGCTCGGGCGCCGGCCTCGCCGCCCGCTGCTGATCGCTTCGGTCGCGAGCCTTGGCTACCCGGCGCCGATCGCCCTGTTGGCCCTGCACGCACCAACTGCGGAGATCGCCTCAGCCGCGGTCGTCGCCGGGCTGGCCTCGGCCGGGTTCAACACCTTCTGGTCCGCCGCGCTCCAACAGCAGGTGCCGGCCGACACGCAGGCCCGGGTGTACGCCTTCTCGATCGTCGGCTCCTACAGCGCCGGGCCGATCGCCTTCGCTGGTGCTGGGCCGATAGCGGCGATCATCGGCGCCCCCGTCCTGCTCGGGACCGGCGCTGCGGTCGCCGCGTGCACCAGCGCGGCGGTCATCGCCGTGCCCGCCATCCGCGCCGTGCTCTGGCACACGAGCCCGGCTGCTCCGCCCCAGGAGAACGACGCCACAGCGACCGCCGACAGCGGTCCATCACCAGGCACCCTCCACCACTCAGCCGAAGCACCGGCCCCGACCAGTGGGTCAGAGTCCGCCAAGCCAACTGCGCCGCCAACATCCGGCTAGGTCGACGCCGTCCGCAAGCCCATCCGCTTGCGGGCGGCCGAAGGTCTTGCTCCTGCCAGCGAAAGCCGATGTCCCGACGCCTCCCTGTGGCCGGCGGAGGACCGCAGAACTGGGCAATCTGCGCTGACCCTGGCTCGACCCGGAAGTCGCCGGAGCGAGCGCCGAGTCGGCGCTCTGCACCCCTCCGCGCCGAGGTCGGCCGCCGGCCAGCCCGCAGAGAACAACGCCCGGGTCCGATCGGACGTCGGCATGGCCGAGCCCAAGAACATCGGCAGGCGCGATAGCTGTCGATCTGCATCCGGTGGACGGTTGGGGTACCCGCGCTACCGCTGGTCCAGATGATCGGCTCGGTCGTCATCCCCCCATGCGGTGGGTTGATGGCTTGGGGAGCGGCTCCACCGGCTGGCTTGGGACCACGCGGCTCCCAGACGTCGGGTCCGCCGTCGTCAGGCTCGTCGCCCTCCAAGCCGTCGGGTAGTCCCAGAAACGCCTCACACTCGAGGAT
>JAKARG010000031.1:0-7297 GCA_021819345.1 Actinomycetes bacterium
GAGGCTGCCGCCGAAGGGGTGAGCGTGTCGGCGTGGATGACGGCGGCCGCTCGACGGGCGCTGCTGGTGCGCGACGGCCTGGTCGCGGTGGCGGAGTGGGAGGCCGAGCACGGCGCGCTCAGCGACGCCGAGATGGCGGCGGCCCGCCGGCGGGTGACGGCCGAGGTGCCGGGTGGCTCGGCGTGAGCGTCGTCTACGACACCGGCCTGCTCGTCGCTGCGGAGCGTGGCGACCGCGCTGTGTGGGCTGACCACCGGGCTCGCCTCGAGGCGGGCGTCGTGCCGTTGACCACTGCGCCGGTGGTCGCTCAGGCCTCCCGGTCGCCCCGCCAGGTCCAGCTTCGTCGTCTCCTGCGCGGCTGCGAGGTCGTGGGCTTCGGGCCGGCCGAGGCCCACGAGGTCGGCGCCCTGCTCGGGCGGGCCGGCACTTCCGATGTCGTCGACGCGCACGTGGTCCTCACCGGCGCCCGATACGGGGCGGCTGCGGTCACGAGCGACATCGCGGATTTGCGGCGCCTCTCGGAGAGCCTCGACGCGCCGATCGAGGTGCGGGGCGTCCACGACTCCGGCCAGCGGCATCCCACCTGAGCGCCGCCGGTACGGCTGCATCCGGGGTCTCGGCTCGCTGGGTCGCCGGCGCCCGCGATCGCCACGCCGCACATCCGCAACCGGCGGACTGGTCGAGGTCGGCCAGCTGCGCGGATACTTCGTGCTCGGCTCGGGTGAGACGAGCAGCGAGTACTTCGACAAGTGTCTCTCCGAGTCCGACCCGAGGCTCCTGCTCGGGGTTGCCACGGCGATGGTCGACCTTCTCCCGCCGTGCGACGCGCTGGGCGGCATGGAGCTCGGTGGACCACTTCCGGTGCGCTGATGGCGGGCTGCGATCAGCTCAGGCGGGCTGGGGCCATCGTGGGCGCGGGGGACCGCCTCAGCTTTCGCCGGCTGCAGCGACCCCCGGAGCACGGCTCGGTGGCCCTGATGGGCGCATCACCACAGACGTGCTCTCGGGCAGGAAACCGGCACGGGCGTAGACGCGACCGGCGACCGGGTTCTCCCAGCTGACCTTCATGCGGGTGGCGCCGCGAGCAGCCATCCGCTCGAGACCGGAGCGTACGAGGTGGTCGGCCAGGCCACGGCCCTGGTGGGCTTCCTCGGTGCGCACCGGCTCGACCAGGCCGACGCCGGTGACCGGGTCGAGCCAGAACAGGGGGTAGCCGGCGACCTCGTCATCGGCGTCCACGACGAACAGGTCGAGGGTCGGGTCGTAGAGCGGTGTCTCCTGCAGCCGGCGCTCGACGTCGACGCCGTTGCGGGCGATGAGGTGGTGCGGCCGGTCGAGCACCGAAGTGCGGTCGAGCACCCGGTACCCCTCGGGAGGCGCGCTCGGGGGGCGACGCTCGGCCGCCGCCATCCACATGGTCGTGTCCCCAGGGGCGGCGACGAAGCCGCGCTCGGCCAGCTCGGCCATGGCGTCGGAGTTGTCCTCGCGTACCCACACGGCGCTGTCGGCATGCTCACGCGCCACGGTGACCGCCGCCTCCCACACCTCTGTCTCCAAGTCGGCATCGGCACCCACGGTCACCGGGTCGACCTGCCATTCGCGACCCCAATCGGTCTGCAGCACCGCGCCGACCGGGTCACCGTCGGCGTCGAGCCAGACGAGGTGCCCGACGTCGTCGGAGCGACGTGGTCGCCTCCACCACCAGTTCACGTCGGCCGCCTCCCACAGGCCTTCGGTCGGCTCGGCCAGCCGGGCTCGCTGGAGCAGGCGGGTGGCCAAGGCGAGCCCGTAGCGACCTGGCGCAGCGACCTGCCTGGCTTGCATGGCCGAACGGTAGGCCCGTGGGTGGCCTCGATGCCGGATCGCGTGGAGGGTCGGTCCACTGGAGCGTCCGCGACGCCGTCACGGACGGATTGCCAGCCTCACCCGCCCTCGCAGGCTCGAGGCTCGCTCGGCTACGGTCCTGTCTCGCTGGTGGGCGAGGTAGCGCCCAGGAGGAGGGCAGCTTTGGCTTCGTGGAAGTTCTCGGACCTGAGCAGGGCCGAGCAGGTCACCGTCGGCGCTTCGGCAGTGATGCTCCTGGCCTTGTTCCTGCCCTGGTACGGCGTCTCGGTCGCCTCCTACAGCGCGTCGGTGAGCGGCTGGGGGAGCGGGTACGGCCTCCTCGGGGGCCTGCTCGTCGTGGCTGCAGGCGTCTACCTGGTCCTGCGGCGCTCCGGGGTCGAGGGGCTCGCCAAGCCCTCCCCGGCGGTGACCATGCTGGTGGCCTCGGCTCTCGGCACACTCGTCGTGGTCCTCCGGCTGCTCGGCATGCCGAGCGAGCACGTCGCCCTGGCCGGGGTGAGCGTCCTCGACGACGGGCCCCGCTTCGGGATCTGGCTCGCCCTGGTCGCCGGGATCGCCGAGACCGTTGCCCTGGTGAAGGTCTTCCGGGCCTCGGGCGAGGACCTCCCCTGGTCGAAGGGGTGAGCTGCGGGGCGCGCCCCGAGCGTGCTCGGGCCTAGCTCGCCGGCCGCCTCCGCGTACCTTGCGAGGGCCGGGCCCCACGGGCCCTGCTTTGCAGGCGGCGTCCCCCGAGGCCGGGGCGGTCCGGTCTCCCCCGTGGTGCGACCAGCGGCCGACCCGGCCTCGTATGAGACGCTAGGAGTGACCGATGGCATGTGCAAGCGGCTCGTGCCGCCGGTCACGAGCTGGGTCTGGCGGCACCTCGAACGGCTCGGCCGTCGGTAACCTCGGCCGATGGAAGCTCCACGAGCTGCGGTTCCCGAGGTCGACAAGAGCGAAGAGCAGTGGCGCCAGGAGCTGGGCGAGCGCCGCTTCGAGGTCTTGCGACGAGGAGGCACCGAGCGTCCTTGGTCCGGCGAGCTGGTCCGCAACCACGCCGACGGGAGCTACCGCTGCGCGGGCTGCGGCAACCTCCTGTTCGCCTCGTCGGCCAAGTTCGACTCCGCCTGCGGCTGGCCGAGCTTCACCGACCCGGCCTCTGCCGCTTCGGTCGTGTTGCTCGAGGACCGCAGCCACGGCATGGTGCGCACCGAAGTGCGCTGCCGGCGTTGCGGGGGGCACCTCGGGCACGTCTTCGACGACGGGCCGGGCCCGAGCGGCCAGCGCTGGTGCATCAACTCGCTGTCGCTCGACTTCGAGCCGTTCGAGCTCGGCTAGACGGTCCGCCGAGGTTCCGCTGCTCGACGGGTCCGCCGGCCGGGTGCCGCTCGGTGGAGCCCACGGCCCCTTTCCGGGGCCGGGCTGCTTCGGTCGAAGCGTGGTCGTCGCCGACGGCCCGGCCCCCTCGGCGTGGGAGCTGTCGGCCGAGGTGGTCCTCGACGACGATGCGCTGGCCGACCCGCAGGAGACGGTCCGCCGGCTGCACCGGGCCTGGGCCCGGCGCGAGCCACTGGTCGTGCGCCTGCGGGTCGACCCGGACCGGTTCCGTCGACCACCAACCCTCGAGGCAGAGCCCTGGTCGCTCCCGCCGAGCCTCGAGCTGTGGGAGGAGCGGCTCCAGTTCCTCGTGTGGACCAATGCCTACGATGCCCGCTCCCGAGGGTCCGCCCCGATCTGGTGGTGGGCGCGCAAGGCCGCCCGCCTCGGCGCCCGGGTGGTCGCCGACGGCCCCGGGGACGTGGAGCTACCGGGTGGCCTGCGGGCATGGATCGACGGCGGTCCCCGTCGACCGTGGCCGGCGCCCGACGCCCCCACGGTCGCCCCGGCGGCACCGCCGGGCGAGCGCGGAGCAAGGCCGCTCTGCCTCGTCGAAGGCGCAGCCGTCGTCCACGCGGAGACCGTCGAGCTCGGCGAGCTGACCCCGGCTCCGAGGGCTAGTTGGCCCTCGGCCGCTCTTACCCCCGACCAGCTCGAGGCGGTCACCCAGCTGTGCGGACCGGCCCGGGTGATCGCCCCGGCGGGCTCCGGCAAGACCCGGGTGCTGACCGAGCGGTTGCGTCACCTGCTCGCCGACCGGGCCTGGGAGCCCCGGTCGGTGCTCGCGATCGCCTACAACAAGAAGGCGCAGCAGGAGCTCGACGAGCGGACCGCCGGTACCGGCGCACGGACCCGTACCCTCAACTCGCTCGGTCTGTGGGTCCTCGGCCGGGCCGCCGGGCGCTCCCCCGACGTGCTCGGCGAACGGGATGTGCGGTCCCTGGTCGAGAGCTGCGCACCGCCGGTCCGGCGCCGGAGCAACACCGACCCGATCGGGCCCTACCTGGAGGCGCTCACCGAGGTCCGCCTCGGGCTGCGCGACCCCGCCGAGGTGGAGGCGGCGCGCGACGACGTGCCCGGCCTGGCCGAGCTCTGGCCTCGCTTCCGTGCACAGATGCGGGCCGCTCGGGCAGTGGACTTCGACGGGCAGGTCTACGGAGCGCTCGAGGTCCTGCTCGCCGACGGGCAGCTTCGCTCGTCGTGCCGGGCGGAGTGCCGTCACCTGCTGGTCGACGAGCTCCAGGACCTCACCCCGGCCCATCTGCTGCTCGTCCGCCTGCTCGCCGGCCCGCCCTTCGACGTGTTCGGGGTCGGCGACGACGACCAGGTGATCTACGGCCACGTGGGGGCCGACCCGGTCTTCCTGATCGACTACGACCGGTACTTCCCCGAGGCCTCCCATCACCTGCTGCGGACCAACTTCCGCTGCCGGCCAGAGGTAGTGCGCCGGGCGTCGGTGCTGCTCTCCCACAACGAGCGCCGGGTCCAAAAGCAGGTGGAAGCCGGACGTCCGGATCCCGACGCAGGGTCGCCGCCGGCTTTCGAGGTGCGCTTGCACGGGCCCGCCGGTGGGGCGGCCTCGGTGGCCGAGGCGGTCGGCCAACGCCTCGACCGAGGAGCTCCGAGCTCGACGGTGGCGGTGCTCTCCAGGGTCAACTCGATGCTCCTTGCGCCGGTGGTCGCGCTCGGCGAGGCCGGTATCGCAGTCGATTCACCCGTGAGGCCCGAGCTGCTGGAGCGGACGGGCCTTCGCGCCGCTCTCGCCTATTTCCGGTTGGCGACCTCCCCGGCGGAGCAGATGGCCACCCGGGACCTCGCCGAGGTGCTCCGCCGCCCGAGCCGCGGCCTGCCCCCGTGGTTCTCCGACCGGCTCCGGCGCCGGGTGAGCTGGAGCATGGGAGCGCTCGAGCACCTGGAGAGCACCGTCCCCGAGCGCGACCGTCCGAAGGTGGCGCTACTGCTGCTCGATCTGTCGACCATCAGGCGGGCAGCGGGCCAGGGCAGCGCGGCGCTGTTGAGGGCGGTCCGCGACGCGGTCGGCCTCGGCGGGGCGATGAGCCAGCTCGACGGGGCGAGCGGTCGGGAGGGCTCGAGCCACCTCGATGATCTCGACGCCTTGGAGTCGGTGGCGGAGCTGCACCCCGACCCCGCCTCCTTCGAGCCCTGGCTACGACAGCAGCTCTCCCGGCCGCCGGATCGGGCGGGGGTGACGGTCTCGACCGTGCACCGGGTGAAGGGGATGGAGTGGGACCACGTCGTCGTCTTCGGGGTCAACGCCGGCGTCGTCCCCCATCGTCTTGCGACCGACGCCGAAGAGGAGCGGCGGGTCCTCCACGTGGCACTGACCCGAGGGCGCGAGACGGTCGTGGTGCTCGCCGACCGGAGCCGCCCCTCGCCCTATCTTGCCGAGATGGAGGCACGGGCCGCCCCCGCCGGGGCACCGGGTGGTAGGAGGCGGTCGCGCAAGGAGGGTGGCAGTGCCGGCCGCAGCGGGGAGCGAGCCGCCCCCTCGCCGTCGGTGGAGCGCGCCGACGTCGACCTGGTCGAGGCGCTCCGGGCGTGGCGACGCGAGCGCGCTCGGGCCGACTCGGTGCCGGCCTACGTGGTCTTCGCCGACCGGACCCTGGCGGAGATCGCCGGCGCTCGCCCGGAGTCGCTCGCCGCCCTGCACGGGATCAGCGGCATCGGCCAGGCGAAGCTCGGGCGCTACGGCGAGGAGATCCTGGCGCTGGTGGCCGAGCACCCCCGGGCTGCGCCCTCGGGCTCGGGGGAGGCGGGAGCCGGTCGCTAGCGTGCTCGGAGTGACGGCCGACTACGACGACGAGCTCGCGCTCCTGGTCGACAATGCCGCCGAGGCGGGCCTGGCGTGGAGCGGTCCGCCGGCGGTGGAGCGTCGCACGCTGGAGTTGCGCGGCGGTGGCCAGCTGGGCGCCCTGGTCTGGGGTGCCGGCCCGCCCGAAGCCGTCTTGGTGCACGGCAGCGCCCAGAACGCCCACACCTGGGACACCGTCGCACTCGCGCTCGGGCGGCCCCTCGTCGCAGTCGACCTCCCGGGGCACGGGCGGTCCTCTTGGAGGGAGGACCGCGACTACTCGCCGGCGGTGCTGGCCGGCACGCTCGTCGAGGCGATCGAAGCCCTGGCTCCTGCGGCACGCCTGGTGGTCGGAATGTCCCTCGGCGGTCTCGCCTGCATCCGGGTCGCGGCCACCCGACCCGACCTCGTCGCCTCGCTGGTGCTGGTCGACATCACCCCCGGGGTCAGGGCCTCGGGTACCGCCGAGATCGCGGCGATGGTCTCCGGTCCGCCGTCCTTCGGCTCCCTGGAGGAGATCGTCGACTGGACGGTGCGTCACAACCCTGGCAGGAGCGTCGCTGCGCTGCGCCGCGGCGTCCTGCACAACTCGAGGCAGCTCTCCGACGGGTCGTGGGTGTGGCGCTGGGACCCTGCCGGGCGGTCCCTCCCGGGTAGGGACCGGGTGGAGCGACCACACGCCGGGCTCTGGGACGACCTCGCCCGCACCGCGATGCCGCTCACCCTCGTGAGGGGGGCCAGCTCACCCGTGGTCGACGACGAGGACGTGGTCGAGCTGTCGGTCCGGCGACCCGACGCGCTGGTCGTCTCCGTCGAGGGCGCCGGCCACAGCGTGCAAGGAGATCGCCCGCTCGAGCTCGCCTCCTTGCTCGAGGCGCGGCTGCAGGCCGGGTGATCCGCTGATGGGCAGCCAGCGCCCGCTACGGGGCCGCGCGGACGGGGCCGTCCCGCCGCTAGCGGACCCTCCGGGCCCGGAGGGCCGGACCTACACCGGGACCGTGCGCGTCCGGCTCTCGGACGTGGGGCCCACCGGTCGGGCCCGCCTGGACGCAGTGGCTCGCTACCTGCAGGACGTGGCGGGAGACGACGCCCGGGAGGCGGGCCTCTCCGCCCACCGCTGGGTCGTGCGCCGCAGCTACCTCGAGCTGCGGCGGCTGCCACGCTACGAGGAGACCCTGGAGCTGGCCACCTGGTGCTCGGGTAGCGGTGCGGCATGGGCCGAGCGGCGGACCTCCATCCGTGGTGAGGCTGGAGCGAGCGTCGAGGCGGCCGCGCTAGATCGGA
>JAKARG010000031.1:7307-13147 GCA_021819345.1 Actinomycetes bacterium
AGCTGTTCGGATCGGTCTACGGCGAGGCTGCCGCCAAGAGGGAGGTGCGCGCCCGGCTGCTGCACGAGCGGGCTCCGCAGCTCGCCGGGCACGGGGAGGGGAGCGCCGGGGGCGCCCAGCAGTGGCGTTGGGCGCTGCGCTTCGCCGACCTCGACGTCCTCGGCCATGTCAACAACGCGGTCGCCTGGTCGCTGCTCGACGAGCTGGCGGAGCGGGTCGCTCCGCGCCTGGCGGTCAGCTCGGCGGAGGTGGAGTACCGCGAGCCGATCGCCGGCGGGGGAGCTGTCGACGTGCGCTTCGCCCTCGGCGACGGGACGCTGCGGATGTGGGTGGCACCCGAGGCGGGAGCGGTGGCGGTCACGGCCCTGGCGCGGCTCGCTCCGAGCGATCGGGCGAGCCCGGAGGGACGGTAGCGTCGGGGCATGGTCCACGCCTTCGTGCTGATCGATGCGGTGCCCCCGCGGGTCGCAGCTCTGGCCGCCGAGCTCGCCGAGCTCGAAGGCGTCGCAGAGGTCTACTCGGTCGCCGGCCACGCCGACCTGGTGGCGGTCGTCCGGGTCCGCCACCACGACGAGCTGGCCGAGGTGGTGACGCGACGGATCCACTCGCTGGAGGGGATCACCGACACCCGGACGCTGATTGCGTTCCAGGCCTTCAGCCGGCGGGACCTGGAGGCGCTCTGGGCTCTCGGTGACGATGTGGCAGGTGACGCGTGACCGGCTACGGGGTGACCGGCGGCCACGTGGCCGGCTGAGCCGGCTGCCGACGTCCCGGCCCCCCGTAGTCGGTCGACTTGCGCTCGGGGAGGAGCCCCCGCCGTTCAGCCGGCGGCTCGCGCCGCGCGGCTCGCTACGGCGAAGCGCTCCCGGCGGAGCGCCTTGCGCCGCTTCCAGTAGGGCGTCTTCCACACCTTGAAGCCGCCCCGGCGCCCCGGCTTGGGCCCCGTCGGCGGCTTGTGCGACGGGTGGCGCCCGAGGTCGTGGACCTCGCGAGGGCAGAGCGCGTCGGCGTCCTCCAGCAGCTCGTCGTCGGCGCTGGCCGTTCGGAGCCAGGAACGTGCCTCGTGGCGCACCTGCCGGCGGGTGCGCCGCCGGTGGTCCTTGGCGTCGGGAAGGAACGTGTCCGCAGGGTGCATGGAGCCTCCAAGAGACGGTTGGCCTTTCGGCCGGGGTCCTTCCCCTCCACTCTGCCACGCACGCCCGCCGAAGCGAGGGACCACTTCGCAGCGGCGCGAAGTGCGAAGCCCCGACCTTCGAGCGCGCGAGGCACGCGGGCCGCCGAGGGCAGCTCGGGCCGGCCGAGGGCAGTTCGGCCCCGCCGAGGGCAGTTCGGCCCCGCCGAGGGCAGCTCAGGCCCGCTCGACTGCCAGCGCCTCCGGGCCGGCCGGGCCACCACCGGACGGCGGCCCCGCTCGGAAGATCGACTCGCGGTAGTAACGCAGCTCCTCGATGCTCTCCCGGATGTCGTCGAGCGCCCGGTGGTTCCCCACCTTGCGGGGAGCGGCGGCTGCCGCCTCGGGGTACCAGCGTCGGGCCAGCTCCTTGAGGGTGGAGACGTCGACGCAGCGATAGTGCAAGAAGGCCTCCACCTCCGGCAACCAGGCGGCGAGGAACCTCCGGTCGGTCCCGATCGAGCTGCCGCACAGCGGGACGCTGCGAGGAGGCCCCACGTGCTCCTCCAAGAAGGCGAGGGTGGCGGCGCCGGCTTGCTCGAGGGTGGTGGACGAAGCCTCCACCGCTTCGAGCAGCCCCGAGCGGGTGTGCATCGCTCTGACCACCTCGTCCATTCCGGCGAGGCTCTCCGGGGGCGCCGAGACGACGAGGTCGGGGCCTTCGGCGACGAGACCGAGATCGTCGTCGGTGACGAGCGTTGCGATCTCGATGATCCGATCGACGCGGGGGTCGAGCCCGGTCATCTCCAAGTCCATCCAGGCGAGCACCGCCGAACGCTACCCCCCTGGCCCGGCCTGCGCGGAAGTCCAGGTCGGGGCACTAGCGTCGGGGGGGTGCTGAGCGTGCCGCTGGTCGCCGTGGACCCGGAGCTGCCGCTGCCGCGCTACGCGATGGCCGGTGACGCAGGTGCCGATCTGTTCGCCCGGCTCGGAGCGGTCGTCGCCGCCGGGGGTGGCCGGGCTCTCGTGCCCACCGGCGTGAAGGTAGCCATCCCCGAGGGCTACGCCGGTCTGGTCCTGCCCCGCAGCGGGCTCGCGCTGCGCCACGGACTGGGGGTTGCCAACAGCCCGGGGCTGATCGACTCGGGTTATCGCGACGAGCTGTGCGCGATCGTGGTGAACACCGACCCGAGCGAGGACTACGAGATCCATCGGGGCGACCGGGTAGCGCAGTTGGTGGTGGTGCCCGTCGAGCGGGTCGAGTGGCAGCCGGTCGACTCCCTCCCGACCTCGGAGCGAGCCGGGGGGCGCTTCGGCCACACGGGGGTCTGAGTGCCCGAGCTCCCCGAGGTCGAGGCGCTCGCCCGCCGGCTGACGGAGCGGACGGCCGGTCGGGAGGTGACCCGGGTGGAGGTCGCCTCCGTGGCTGCGCTCCAGACCTTCGACCCGCCAGTCGAGGCTCTCATCGGCCGCCGCGTCCTGCGCTGGGAGCGCAGAGGTAAGTACCTCTGCCTCGAGTCGCTCGGTGGTCCGTGGCTGGTGGTGCACCTGGCGCGAAGTGGGTGGCTGCGCTGGCGTGAGGAGCTGTCGGAGCTTCGGGCGAGGCCGGGGAAAGGCCCCCTCGCGCTGCGGGTCGGCTTCGGCCGGGAGGGCTTCGAGCTCACCGAGGTCGCCACCGAGAAGCGTCTCGGGATCTGGGTCGTCCATGACCTCCAGGAGGTCGAGGGGTTGGCCCGCCTCGGCATCGACGCGCTCTCCGAGCAGCTCACCGTGGACGCCCTGGCCCGCTTGGCCGAGCAGCACAAGGGTCACGTGAAGGCACTGCTCGTCGACCAGTCGGCGATCGCCGGGGTCGGCAACGCGTACTCCGACGAGGTGCTCCATGCCGCTCGGCTCTCGCCGTTCAAGCCGGCCTCCCACTTGGACCGCGACGAGCTCGCCCGCCTGCATGCGGCGTTGGTGGGGGTGCTCACCGATGCGCTCGAGCGCACGATCGACCTCGGCGAGGACCGGCTGAGAGACGACAAGCGAAAGGCCATGGCGGTCCACGGTCGGGCAGGCTCGCCCTGCCCGGTGTGCGGCGACATCGTGAGGTCGGTGTCGTTCGCCGCGAAGTCGTGGCAGTATTGCCCGACCTGCCAGACCGGGGGCCGCCAGCTCGCCGACCGGCGACTGTCGCGGCTGCTCAGATGAGCACCGGGGAGCGCCGGGGGCGGACCGGCGCGGAGGCCAGAGCCGTTCCCGGCGAGCCGGAGCTCACCTCCTACCGGGGGGTCGAGTGGCGCAAGGACCCCGACGGCACCATCGGCTGGTACAACGATGAGGCAGGAGGGTGGCTGCGGTGGCGCCCCGGCGCCGACGCCCCTCCACTGCCGCCGCGCTTCGAGCCCGATGCCGCGGCGATCCCCCTGCCGCCACGCTTGAAGCGGGCGTCGTGGCGCAGTCCCTACCGGCTCGTCCCGGTAGTCCTCGTCGCCGCCGCAGTCGCCCTCGGGGTTTGGCAGGCCGGGCGCGAGGGTGGGGTGGGCGCCACCGCGCTGGCCAGGCGGGAGGCCCGGGCCCTCGTCGGCCACTGCTTGCCCCACGCCAGCTCGCCTTCGGGGGCACAGGTGGCCGACGCCTTCTCCACGAGCCCGGTGGGCTGTAGCTCCCGGGTGGCCGAGGTGCGGGTCGTCTCGGTCCACCAGGTGACCGTCTCGCGCCCGAGGCCGCGCTGCGGCCCGGGGCAGATGACCCTCCAGCTCGCCTACGTCGGTACCCGTACTCCCGACGTGGAGTGCGCGGTGGCGCTCCCGCGGCACTGATCCCGCCGTCGCGGACCACGCGCCCGAGCGCCGCAGGTAGCGTGACGCCGGTGAGGGCACGGATAGACGCAGCGCGCTGCCAGGGGCACGGGAGGTGCTACGGGTTGGCCCCCGAGGTCTTCGGATCCGACGACGAGGGGTTCGCGGTGGTGCTCGCCGATCCGGTGCCGACCGGTTCGGAGGATCAGGCGCGCCTGGCGGAGGCCAACTGCCCCGAGGCCGCGGTCTCCCTCGAGCACTGATCCCGTCCGGCCCGGCGCAGGGCGCAGGGCGGGTGGCCGGCTCGCTCCGAGCGGAGCCGGCCCGGAGGCCGGAGCGGAACCGGAGCCGGCCCGGCGCACGCCGGCGTGGCGTTCGTCGGGCAGCCGGCGCTGCTCAGCGCTCGGGAAGGGGGCCGGGGTAGGCGGCCTCCGCTGCCGCCTCGAGCTGGCGGGCCTTGCGGCGGACGAGGACGATCGCGGCCACCACCACGACCACGGCGGCGACCCCGAAGGCGATCGAGGTCGTGTGCGAGAGGCGATCGATGGCGCTGCCGGCCTCGTAGGAGGCGAAGCTGTACAGCGCCGCCCAGAGGATCCCGCCGGCGGCGTTGAAGGCGAGGAACCGCCTCCAGCGCATCTTGAGCGTGCCCGCGAGGAACGCCGCGTAGGTCCGCAGCACCGATACGAACCGCCCGAAGAACACCACCTTTCCGCCGTGGCGGTCGAAGACCAGCCGACCGACCTTCACCTCGGAGTCCCTCACCCGGATGTAGCGGCCGTAGCGGCGTAGCAGCCGGTAGCCCCCCTTGGCCCCGATCAGGAAGCCGACGTTGTCGCCGAGCACGGCGGCGGCGGCGGCGACCACGAAGATCACCCACACCGACAGTGCGTGCGAGCTGCCCGCAGCCACGCCGGCGGCGATCAGGATCGTCTCTCCCGGAAGCGGTACGCCCAGGCTCTCGGCGGCCACCAACACGAAGATCGCGCCGTAACCGTAGTGGTGGAGGAGGGAGCCCATATCGAACAGCCGTACCGGAGCGGACGACGGGATTCGAACCCGCGACCCCAACCTTGGCAAGGTTGTGCTCTACCAGCTGAGCCACGTCCGCAGTAGGCCACAGGTTACCAGAGCGAGCGGTGGCCGACCGGCCGGTAGGCTCGCCGGAGCGATCGAGGAGGCGTCTTGGGGTTCCCGGCAGTGATCTCCGATGGGGTAGGGCCGGCTCGGATGGCCGAGCTGGAGGAGGCCGACCTCCCGGAGGGGGACGTGACCGTCGAGGTCGCCTACTCCTCGCTCAACTACAAAGACGGCCTGGCGGTGACCGGTCGGGGGAGGATCGTGCGACGACCCCCCCTCGTGTGCGGCATCGACCTCGCCGGTACCGTGGCGGAGAGCTCCTCGGCGCGCTGGTCGCCCGGCGACGAGGTGGTCCTCACCGGCTGGGGGCTCTCCGAGACCCAACCCGGTGGGTACACGACCCGCCAGCGGGTGCGCAGCGAGTGGCTCATCGCCCGGCCGCCCGGATTGACCCTCGCCCAGACGATGGCCGTCGGGACAGCCGGGCTCACCTCGATGCTCTGCGTCCTCGCGCTGCGAGACGCCGGGGTGGACGCCGGTGGGGAGGTGGTGGTCACCGGGGCCGCGGGGGGTGTGGGAAGCCTGGCGGTGGCCCTGCTCGCGCAGCTCGGTTACCAGGTGGTCGCCTCGACCGGCCGCCCGGAGCTGAGCGACTACCTGCGCGGGCTCGGTGCCGGCGAGGTCGTCTCGCGCGAGGAGCTGTCGGCTCCCGGAGGTAAGCCTCTGGAGGCCGCCAGGTGGGCCGGTGGGGTCGACACGGTGGGCAGCACCACCCTTGCGAGGGTCATCCGGCAGGCGGCTTACGGCGCGGCGGTCGCCGCCTGCGGGCTCGCCGGCGGCGACGACCTGCCGGTGAGCGTCCTGCC
>JAKARG010000032.1 GCA_021819345.1 Actinomycetes bacterium
GGGTCGCTCCGCCGGGACGGGACGAAGCCGCCAGCATAGTCCGCGCCGGCCGAACGCTTACGATCTGGCGGTGAGCGGTGCGCAGCCCCGACGCCCGTCTCGGGCCAGGAGACGAGCTTGATCGCCGACCCGGGGTCGACGCGCCCGCCCGGGGCAGGGGAGGGACCGATCCCTTCCCACCTCCTTCCCCGAACGTCCGCGGTGGGGCCCGACGGCCACCTCGGCGTCGGTGGGGTGGACCTGGTCGAGCTGTGCGCAGAGGTGGGCACTCCGGTGTTCGTCTACGACGAAGCCCACCTCCGGGAAAGGTGCCGGGAGGCCGCCGTCGCGTGGGGTGACGGGGCGACCTACGCCTCGAAGGCCTTCTGGTGCAAGGCGATGGCGTGCCTGGTGGCCGAGGAGGGGCTCGGCGTGGACGTGTCCACCGGCGGGGAGCTTCACGTCGCGCTCGCCGGAGGGGTCCCACCCGAGCGGATCGTGCTGCACGGCAGCAACAAGTCGGAGGCCGAGCTGGCTGCTGCGCTGTCGGTCGGCGTCGGTCGGATCGTCGTCGACTCCTTCGACGAGCTCGACCGGCTCGACCGCCTCGTACCCTCTCTGGCGGGCCGACGGCGGGTGCCGGTGTGGCTGCGGATCACCCCAGGGGTCGAGGCTCACACCCACGAGTACGTCCGCACCGGCCAGGAGGACTCCAAGTTCGGCTTCGGGCTGGCGTCGGGCGCTGCAGCGGCAGCAGTCGCGAGGGTGCGCGCTCGGGGCTCGGCGCTCGAGCTGCGTGGCCTCCATCTGCACATCGGGTCGCAGATCTTCGCCCTCGACTCCTTCGCCCGGGCGCTAGAGGTGGTCGCCGGCTTCGCCGTGCCCCTCGGGCTGCCCGAGCTCTGCGTCGGAGGGGGGCTCGGGGTCGGCTACGTGGAGGGCGAGCCGACACCGTCGATCTCGGAGTGGGCGTCGACGGTCCGGGCCGCGGCCCGCTCGGCCGGCTGGCCGGCGGACGTGCACCTCGGGGCCGAGCCCGGAAGGGCGATCAGCGCAACCGCTGCGGTGACCGTCTACACCGCCGGCACGATCAAGCGCCTCTCGGGGATCCGCACCTACGTGAGCGTCGACGGCGGGATGAGCGACAACCCCCGGCCGGTGCTCTACGGCTCGGGCTACGAGACCTTCCTGCCGCGCGCGACCGCCGCCGCGCGACCGCAGGCCGTCACCCTCGTCGGCAAGCACTGCGAGTCGGGGGACGTGATCGTGCGCGACGGCCGCCTGCCCGCCGACCTGGAGGTCGGCGACCTCGTGGCCACTCCCGTGACCGGCGCCTACGGCCACTCGATGGCATCGAGCTACAACAAGGTCCCGAGGCCACCGGTGGTCTTCGTCGCCGGTGGCGTTGCGCGCACCGTGGTGCGGCGGGAGACCTACGACGACCTGCTCGCCCTCGACCTCTGATCCGCCCGGGCCGAGCCCCACGCGGGCCTCGACCGACGCCGCCCGCGGCGAGGAAGGGCCGGGGCGGTAGGGGCAGGGCCCGGCGCCGCTACCCTGCCGGTCCATGAGCGCCACACGGGTGCGGGTCGGGCTGCTCGGCTGCGGCAACGTCGGAGGAGCCCTTGCCGAGGTACTGCTCGCCGATCGCGAGCGGATCGCCCGGCGCACCGGCACGGACCTCGAGCTGCGCGCAGTGGCGGTCCGGGACATCGCACGGCCGCGGCCGGCCGCGCTGCCGGCCGACCTGCTGACCCTCGACGCAGGAGCGGTGGTGAGCGACCCCGGCGTCGACCTGGTGGTCGAGGTGATGGGCGGCATCGAGCCGGCCCGCAGCCTGGTCCTCGCCGCCCTCGGGGCCGGCAAGCCGGTCGTGACCGCCAACAAGGAGCTCCTCGCGAGCTGCGGTGCGGAGCTGTGGGGGGCGGCTGCCCGGGCCGGACGGGACCTGCTCTTCGAAGCGGCCGTGGCGGGCGGCGTCCCGCTCATCCGCCCGCTGCGCGAGTCGCTCGCCGGGGAGCGGATCCGCCGGGTCCTCGGCATCGTCAACGGCACGACCAACTACATCCTCTCGGGGATGGCCGAGAGCGGCGCAACCTACGCCGAGGCGCTCGCCGAGGCACAGCAGCTCGGCCTCGCCGAGGCGGACCCGACTGCCGACGTCGAGGGCTTCGACGCTGCGGCCAAGGCGGCGATCATCGCCAACGTGGCCTTCGGGGCCGGGGTAGTGGCCGGGGAGGTCGACCGCGAGGGGATCGCCTCGATCGGGCCGGACGACATCACCGCCGCCCGCCGGCTCGGCTTCGCCATCAAGCTGCTGGCGGTGGTCGAGGAGATCGACGGCGCCATCGCAGCGCGGGTCCACCCCGCGATGGTCCCCCTGACCCACCCGCTGGCGTCGGTCCGGGGCTCGTTCAACGCAGTGTTCGTCGAGGGGGCGACCGTCGGGGACCTCATGTTCCTCGGAAGGGGGGCCGGCGGGGCACCGAGCGCGAGCGCGGTGCTCGGCGACCTGCTCGACGCCGCCCACAACCTCTCCGTCGGGGGGAGCGGGCGGACCCCCGCGCTCGCCGCCCTGCCCCGCCGCCCGATCGAGGACCTGGTCGGTGCCTACTACCTGACCCTCGACGTGGTCGACCGGCCCGGGGTCCTCCACGCGGTCTCCGGGGTGCTCGGGGCGCACTCGGTCTCGGTGCGCTCGATGGAGCAGGAAGGGGCCGACGAAGGGGCGAGGCTCGTGTTCGTCACCCATCCGGCGTGCGAGCGTGACGTGCAGGCCTGCCTTCGAGAGCTGCACGGGCTCGACGCGGTGCGGCGGATCGGCGGGCTGATCCGGGTGGTCGACCAGTGAGCTCGCCGCTCGGGTGGCGGGGCCTGATCGAGGAGTACCGCGACCGCCTCCCCGTGAGCACCGCCACCCCGGTCGTGACCCTGCTCGAGGGGGCGACCCCGCTGCTGCCTGCACCCCGCCTGTCGGACCGGCTGGGTGCGGAGGTGCACCTCAAGCTCGAGGGGGCCAACCCGACCGGGTCGTTCAAGGACCGTGGGATGACCCTGGCGATCTCCAAGGCGCTGGAGGAGGGCGCCGAGGCGGTCGTCTGCGGGTCCACGGGCAACACCTCGGCCTCGGCAGCGGCGTACGCGGCCCGGGCGGGGCTGCGCTGCGCAGTGCTGATCCCGGAGGGCTACATCGCCCTCGGCAAGCTCGCCCAGGCCCTGATCCACGGTGCCTCGGTCCTACAGGTCCGCGACAACTTCGACGCTGCGCTCGACATCGTCAGGGAAATGGGGGCGACCCTTCCGGTCACGGTGGTCAACTCGGTGAACCCCTACCGGATCGAGGGGCAGAAGACCGTGGTGTTCGAGATCGTCGAGGTCCTCGGGGACGCGCCCGACCTGCACTGCATGCCGGTGGGCAACGCCGGCAACATCACCGCCTGCTGGAAGGGCTACCGGGAGGAGCAGGACCGGGGGCGGATCAGCCGGCTGCCGCGGATGCTCGGCTTCCAGGCCAGGGGTGCCGCACCGATCGTGCTCGGTCACCCCGTGGAGCACCCCGACACCGTCGCGACCGCGATCCGGATCGGCCGGCCGGCATCGTGGTACGGGGCCAGCTCCGCCGCTTCGGAGTCCGGCGGGGCGATCGCGGCGGTGAGTGACGAGCAGATCCTCGCCGCCCAGCGTTTCCTCGCCGAGGAAGAATCGGTGTTCTGCGAGCCGGCGTCGGCGGCATCGGTCGCCGGCCTGATCGCCACCGGGGCACCGCCTGGTTCGAGGGTCGTCTGCGTGCTCACCGGCCACGGCCTGAAGGACCCCGATACCGCCATCGCCCAGGTCAGCGTGCCGACGGTCGTCGACGCCGACCTCGCCGCAGTGAGGGAAGCCCTCGGCGTCTGAACCACGACTCCTGCGCCTCTGTGGGAGCGCCGTCAATGGCCGCCGCCCTCGGGTCCCGCTCGGGCCCGCTCCGGCGGCACCCCCCGGATGTCCTGCTCCCGGTAACGGTCACGGGTCGGGCAGCCGGGGGGTCGTTGTGAGCGGCGGCGGGGATCGCTATCCTCCTCGCCGTCCCGCCCGGGCGCGCCCCCCACGAGACCGAACCCGCGGCGGGTGGTGGCGGTAACGGCGCTCTTCGGTGACAACCGGCCGGCGGCAGCCCCGGTACCCGGCCAGCCAGCCCGCGACCCCCCATTCGAGAGAGGTAAGTGATGAGCGAACCGCAGCTCGAGCGCTCGGTGCTCGAGGCGAAGGAGCGGGAGGAGCTGTTCGCGATCGCGAACGCCCTCGGGACCAAGCCAACCAGCCGGTTGCGCAAGTCCGAGCTGGTCACCCAGATCCTCCGGGCCACCGGCGTCGAGGAAGGCGTGGCCGAGGGGGAGCCGCGGGTCCGTCGCCCCCGCGCCAGCAAGCCGGCGCCGCCCGAGGAGCAGCTCTTCCCGGAGGCCAGCGGTCCCTCCGCGCCAGCCGCCACCCGGGCCCTCGGCGAGGACGAGCCCCGAGGGGCGTCCGGCGTCCCGGGGACTGCTGCGAGGACCGCCACGCCGGCGGGGGATCCGGCCGGGGCGGGCTCCGACGGGAGAGGTGGCCAGGTGGGACCGAGCCGGAGCCTCTCCCGAGGCACGACTGCGCCCCCGGCCTCGTCGCGGGCCGCCCGCCCGCCGGCTACCAACGCTCGGGCTGTCGGCGCGGCTCCGGCGGGGACAGGCCTTCGGGGAGACGGCAGCGACCGACCCGAACGGGCGTCGGCGAACGGGAGCCCTCCGGTGCCCGCAGCCGGGGCTGCCGAGCGGGCCGGCGCTGCCGAGCGGGGCGGGGCTGGGGCTGGTGCCGAGACCAGGTCGGCGGGCACCTCCGAAGCAGCGACGTCAGTCGACACCTCGGCCGAGGAGCCCGCCGAGGTCGGCCACGACGCCGAGGCCGCCAGCCGCCGGGGCAGGCGACGCCGAGGCCGCGAGCGTGGCGAGCGCACCGATCGAGAGCTGCCCGGGCAGTCTCCCGACCAGCCCTTCACCGGCGAGCCCGCGCAGGTCGCCGGCCTGGTCGACCTGCGCGAGGACGGCTACGGCTTCGTCCGGACCACCGGCTCGGTGGCCGGCCCGAGCGACGTGTACGTCTCGATCAGCCAGGTTCGCCGCTTCGCGCTCCGCCGCGGGGACCGAATCGAGGGCGGGTCCCGGCCGGCCACGGGCAACGAGAAGTACCCGGCGCTGGTCCGGATCGACACCATCGGGGGGCTCCCCGTCGAGGAGGCCCGCAACCGACCGCGCTTCGAGGGGCTCACCCCCGCCTTCCCCGACCAGCGCCTCCGATTGGATCGCAGCGACGGCGACGACCTCGTCGCCAGGGTCGTCGACCTCGTCGCTCCGATCGGGAAGGGCCAGCGGGGCCTCATCGTCTCCCCGCCCGGGACGGGCAAGACGACGCTGCTGTCGCAGGTGGGTGCCGGGATCGAGGCCAACCACCCCGAGGTCGAGCTCCTCGTGGTCGTCGTCGACGAGCGCCCCGAGGAGGTGGTCGAGCTGCGCAGCCAGCTGCGCTCCGAGGTGGTCGCCTCGGGCTTCGACCGTCCGGCCGAGGAGCACGTCCAGGCGGCCGAGCTGACCGTCGAGCGGGCCAGGCGGGCGGCGGAGTCGGGCCGGGACGTGGTGGTGCTCCTGGACGGGTTGAGCCGTCTGGCACGGGCCTACGAACTGGCGCTGGCTCCGGGGGGACGGGTGGGCTCCGGCGGGGTCGACGCCGCCACGATCTACTCGCTCAAGCGGATCCTAGGGGCGGCGCGCAAGCTCGAGGAGGGAGGCTCGCTCACCCTGCTCGCCACGGTCGCCGCAGGCAGCGCGAGCACCCTCGACGAGGTGGTCCTCGGCGAGCTCGGGGGGATCGCCAACCTGCAGCTGAACCTCGACCGCAGCCTCGCGGCGCGACATCTCCACCCCGCGATCGACCTTCTCGCCTCGGCGACACGCCACGAGGAGCGCTTGCGCAGCTCCGAGCAGATGGCCGCGGTCACCGGGCTCCGGCGCTCCCTCGGGGTGCTCTGCGCCGGCGGCGACCCCGCCCCGGGCATCGAGGCCCTGGTCGAGCGGGTGCGCTCGACCGCAGACAACGACGAGCTGCTGGCCGGGCTCGCCGGCAACCCCCTGGTGCACTCGAACTAGCCGGCTCCAGCCGGGACATACTGGGAACAGTCGGCGCCGCCACAGCGCTGACGTGAGCCGCCCAAGAGGAGGCAGCATGAAGACCGAGATCCAACCCGAGTACCTGAGCGCCACGGTGACCTGCTCGTGCGGCAACACCTTCGTGACCCGCTCGACCAAGTCGACGCTCAACACCGAGCTGTGCAACGAGTGCCACCCGTTCTACACCGGCAAGCAGAAGCTGGTGGACACCGGCGGGCGGGTGGAGCGCTTCGAGCGCCGCTACGGGAGGCGGGGCAAGAAGTCCTGAGGGTGGCGGTCCCCCGTAGCGAGCGCCGGTAGGCTCGCCAGCCGTGCTCGACCGGCTCCCAGGGCTCGAACGGGAGTACGAGCTGGTCCTCGCCCAGCTCGCCGACCCCGAGGTGATCGCCGATCGCGCCCGTCTGCGCGAGGTCTCGCGGCGCCATCGCGAGCTCGAGGCGGTCGTGGCCGCCGCCCGGCAGCGGCGTTCGGTCGAGGGCGACCTCCAGGCCGCCAGGGAGATGGTTGCCGACGCGGATGGGCCCGATCGGGCCGAGATGCGCGCCGAGATCGAGGCGGGAGAGGCGCGCCTCGAGGAGATCGACGAGGCGCTCCGGGTCCTGTTGCTGCCGCGCGATCCCAACGACGGTCGCAACGTGATCGTCGAGGTCCGGGGTGCCGAAGGGGGAGAGGAGGGCAACCTGTGGGCCCGAGACCTGCACGAGATGTACCTCCGCTTCGCCGAGCGCTGCGGGCTCGCCGTCGAGCCGCTCGGCTCCGACCCTTCTGCGATGGGTGGGTTCAACGAGGTGTCGTTCCTCGTGAGGGGTGAGCGCGCCTGGAGCCTGTTCGGCTTCGAGGGAGGCACCCACCGGGTGCAGCGGGTCCCCCTCACCGAGTCCCAGGGCAGGGTCCACACCTCGACGGCCACGGTAACCGTCCTCCCCGAGGCCGAGGAGATCGACGTCCACCTGGAGGAAAAGGACCTGAAGGTGGACGTCTACCGCTCGACCGGGCCGGGTGGACAGTCGGTCAACACGACCGACTCTGCGGTGCGCGTCACCCACCTGCCGACCGGACTGGTGGTCGCCATGCAGGACGAGAAGAGCCAGATCCAGAACCGGGCCAAGGCGATGGCCGTGCTTCGCGCCAGGCTCCTCGCGCTCGAGACCGACCGGCGCGAGGCAGAGGCGTCGAGCGCCCGGCGCAGCCAGACCGGCCACGGGGGCCGGGCCGACAAGATCAGGACCTACAACTACAAGGAGAACCGGGTCACCGACCACCGGATCGGCCTCACCCTCTACAAGCTCGACAAGGTCCTCGCCGGGGAGCTGGAGGACCTCGTGGAGGCGCTCCAGGCCGACGAGCGCTCCCGCCAGCTCGCCGGCGAGCCCTGAGCCGTGGACGACGCTGCAGCCACGAGCAACCGAGCAGCCACGCAGGGCCGAGCAGCCACGCAGGGCCGAGCAGCCACGCAGGGCCGAGCAGGACCGCAGAGCTGGGGAGAGCTGTACCGCGCCGCCTCGGCGCGCCTCGGGTCAGCCCAAGAGGCTCGCTGGCTGGTCGAGGAGGCCTCGGGAGCCCGCTGGCCGGCGTGCGCAGCCGAGCTGGCCCCGCCCCGGCCGGCCCGGCACCTGGAGGGCATGCTCGAGCGGCGCGCCGGAGGGGAGCCGATCCAGTACGTGCTCGGGAGCTGGGGCTTCCGGACCCTGGAGCTGATGGTCGACTCCCGGGTGCTCATCCCCCGGCCCGAGACCGAGGTCCTCGTCGAGGTCGCCCTCCGGCTGCTACGGGCCCGGCAGGCACCGCTCGCAGCCGACCTCGGCACCGGCAGCGGGGCGATCGCCCTCGCCCTCGTCGCCGAGCACCCCGGGGTGCAGGTGTGGGGCACCGACGTCTCGGGGGACGCCCTCGACGTCGCGCGCGCCAATGCCGCCGGCCTCGCCGGGCGCTCCGCAGCGAGGATCCGCCTCGTCGAAGGCTCCTGGTGGGCGGCGCTCCCAGAAGAGCTGGCCGGTGGCCTCGACCTGGTGGTGTCCAACCCGCCCTACCTGAGCCGTGCCGAGCTGCTCGGCGCCGACGAGACGGTGCGCGACTGGGAGCCGGCCGCCGCGCTCTGCCCCGGCCCGACGGGGACCGAGGCGCTGACCGAGGTCGTCGCCGGTGCGACCCCCTGGCTGGCGCCCACCGGCGCGCTGGTCGTGGAGCTCTCGCCCCCCCAGGCACCGGCGATGGCTGCCCTGGCCCGGGACTCAGGCTTTGCCTCGGTCGAGGTGCTCGCCGACCTCGCCGGGCGCGACCGGGTGCTGGTGGCACGGCGATGACCGCCATGATCGTCCCGGCGCTCCAGCCTCCTGCGCCCCCCGAGGAGGTGGTGGCGGCGCTTCGCGCCGGGCTCGTGGTCGGGATCCCGACCGACACCGTCTACGGCCTGGCGGTCGACCCCTGGCGGCCAGGGGCCAGCGAACGGCTCTTCGCCGTCAAGCGCCGGCCCCACGACGTGGCCCTGCCGGTGCTCGTCGCCGACATCGAGCAGGCCCGGGGGCTGCTCGGCAGCCTTGCTCCGCTCGCCGAACGGCTGATGCAGGCCTTCTGGCCCGGAGCACTCACCGTGGTCGTCCCTGCACCCGACGACCTCGGGGCCGACCTCGGCGGTGACGGGCGAAGCGTGGGTGTCCGCTGCCCAGCCCACGACTTGGTGCGGGCCCTGGCCCGGGAGGCCGGGCCGATCGCGGTCACGAGCGCCAACCTGCACGGAGCGGCGCCTTTCTCCTCCGCCTCGGAGCTCGCCGCCGGGCTCGACGGCGTCGCAGTGGTCCTCGACGGCGGCCTGTGCGCCGGCGAGCCGTCGACGGTCGTCTCGGTGCGAGGCGACGAGCTGGCACTGCTGCGGCCCGGGGCCCTCTGGGAGGCGGTGGCGGACCTAGAGTGGAGGGGGTGAGCACGGACCGAGAGCTGCCCGGGGACGAGGAGCTGTTCGGGCTCATCGAGCGCGAGCTCGAGCGCCAGTCGAGCACCCTCCAGCTGATCGCCTCGGAGAACTTCACCTCCCGGGCGGTGATGGCGGCCACCGGCTCGGTCCTCACCAACAAGTACTCGGAGGGGTACCCGGGCCGGCGCTACTACGGCGGCAACCGGGTGGTCGACCAGGTGGAGGACCTGGCCCGCCGGCGCGCCTGCGAGCTGTTCGGGGCGGAGCACGCCAACGTCCAGCCCCACTCGGGGTCCAACGCCAACCTCGCCGCCTACCTGGCCACCCTCGACGTCGGCGACACCGTGCTCGGCCTGCGCCTCGACCAGGGGGGGCACCTCACCCACGGCTCCCCGGTCAACATCTCGGGGCGCTACTACGACTTCGTGTCCTACGGGCTCACCGACAGCGACGAGCGCGTCGACTTGGACCAGCTTCGCCGCCTCGCCGAGGAGCACCGCCCCAAGCTGATCGTCGCGGGCGCGACCGCCTACCCGCGGGTCATCGAGCCCGGGCCGATCCGGGAGATCGCCGACGCGGTCGGCGCGAGGTTCCTCTTCGACGCAGCCCACGTCGCCGGTCTGATCGCCGGCGGTGTCCACCCCAACCCCACCGGGGTGGCGGACGTCGTCACCTTCACCACCCACAAGACCCTCCGGGGGCCGCGGGGAGGCTGCATCCTCTCCACCGGCGAGCTGGCTCCCGCAATCGACAAGGCGGTCTTCCCGGGCCTGCAGGGGGGGCCGCTCGACCACGTCGTGGCGGCCAAGGCGGTGGCCTTCGGCGAAGCCCTCCGCCCGGAGTTCGAGGCCTACGCCCGCCGGGTCGTGGACAACGCCCGGGTGCTCGCCGCCGCCCTGGCGCAAGAGGGCTTCCGGATCGTCTCGGGGGGGACCGACACCCACCTGCTGCTGGTCGACCTGCGCAGCTTCGACCCCGAGCTCACCGGTAGGGCAGCCCAGGAGGCCCTCGACCGGGCGGGGATCAGCTGCAACAAGAACACCGTCCCGGGTGACCCGCGCTCGGCGTTCGTGACGAGCGGGCTGCGCCTCGGGACCCCGGCGGTCACCACCACCGGCATGGGCGAGCCCGAGATGGCCGAGATCGCTGAGCTGATCAGCAGGGTGCTGCGCCGCCGCGAGGACGAGCGGGAGCTCGAGGCGGTGAGCGACGCGGTCGCGACCCTCTGCTCCAAGTTCGAGCCCTACTCCTGAGCGGGTCGCGTGAGCGACTGGGTCGACTACCTGATCTGCGGCGGGGTCGCCGCAGCCGTGACGGCGCTCGCCACCGGGGTGGTCCGCAAGCTGGCGGTCCGCTTCTCGCTGGTGGTGCTACCCGACGAGCGGCGGGTCCACGAGCGGCCGACGCCCACCCTCGGCGGGGCGGCGATGTTCGTCGGGTTCCTGGCGGCGATGGCCGTCGCCTCGCAGATGCCGGCGTTCCGCCAGGTCTTCCAGGCCAACTCCGAGCCGCTCGGGGTGGTCCTCGCCGCCGGGGTGATCTTCGCCGTCGGGACCGGCGACGACCTGCGGGAGATGTCACCGCCGGCGAAGATGTCCGGCCAGGTGCTGGCCGGGACCGTCCTCTACCTGTTCGGCGTGGCGATGCTGTTCTTCCGCATCCCCCTCGTGCACACGACCCTCGTGCTCTCCCCGGACCTCTCGCCGCTCTTCACCGTGGCCTGGGTGGTGGTGATCGCCAACGCGGTCAACTTCATCGACGGCCTGGACGGCCTGGCAGCAGGGATCATCGCGATCGCCTCGGGCGCCTTCTTCGTCTACTCCCACCAGTTCCTCGTCCCCCAGGGTCTCTCCTCCAACGTCGGGCCACTGCTCGCGATCGTCGCGTGCGGGGTGTGCGTCGGCTTCCTGCCCCACAACTTCCACCCGGCGAGGATCTTCATGGGCGACTCCGGGGCGATGCTGCTCGGCCTGCTCATGGCGGCGAGCACCGTCTCGGTGGTGGGGGAGAGCGACGTCGCCTCTCCCGGGCGGACGTTCTTCACCTTCGCCCCGGTCCTCATCCCCTTCTTCATCCTCGGGATCCCGCTGCTCGACACCCTCTGGGCGGTGGTGAGGCGGGCGAGCAGGCGCTCGAGCCCGGCGGTCGCCGACAAGAACCACCTGCACCATCGGCTCATGCGCCTCGGCCACGGCCAGACCCGGGCGGGGCGGATCCTCTGGTCCTGGACGGCGCTGCTCTCCGGGCTGGTGCTCTGGCCGGTCGTCACCGGGCGGGACTCGATTGCGGTGCCGGCGGCCGTCGGTGGGCTCGGGATAGTGCTCTACACCGTCTTCGCCCGCAACTCCGTCTTCGCCCGCAACTCCCGCGACGCCCGGACTGCCGAGGGCACCCCCGGCGAGCCGGTGCCGCCGGCAGCGCCGGTGGCGCCGAAGGGGCCGGTACCGCCGGCAGTGAGCGCCTCGGTGGAGGCAGCCGACCGCTGCGCGCGCCGGGTTGGCCCCGACGAGCAGTGCGTCCGAACCTGGTCGGGTGGGCGATCGGGTCGCAGCGGTGACGGGCTCGGCGAGGACGCCGCCGCCCCGGATTTGCGTCTGTCGGGCGATCGTACCTAGCCTCTAGCGCCGTGGAAGCGGACAGGGTGTCTATTCCCGCGCGTGCGGGCCGCCGTGGAGGCTGCGGTGGGTCCTGACGCAGGCGTGACCGGGATCCTCGGAGCCTTCCCGGTTCTCGGCGTCGAGCGGATAGTGCGGCGCACCCTGGTGAGCGCGGCGGCCGGCGGCATCCTCGCAGGGCTGCTCGCCGTGGTCGCCGGGTTCCCCCTCGTCGCCCCCGGGATCCTCCTCGGCCTCGGTCTCGCAGTGCTCAACCACCGGATCTTCCAGGCCTCGGCGCTGCGCTACATCGACCCCGAGGGCAGCGTCAGGCGCAAGCCGTTCACCGGGAGCGTCCTCGCCAGGCTCGGGGCGTGCACCGCCGTGGCCGTGGTGCTGCTCGTATGGGCGCGTCCGGTGGGCTTCGGGGTGATCGCCGGCCTGGCGATCTTCCAGGCTGCCATGCTCGTCAACGCAGTGGTCGCGCTGGTCCACTACCAGCGAGCCGAGATCGGTGGCGGGTCGCAGCGTGGGTAGTGCCCCTCTCGCCTCGATAGCCATCCCGGTCGGCAAGCACCTCACGATCGGGCCGTTCAACTACGACACGGCCTACTCGACCCTCTTCGCCGCCGGGCTGGTCGTCGCCCTCGGGCTGTGGGCCCGCTCCAAGATGACCCCGGGGGTACCGGGCAAGCTCCAGCTCGTCTGGGAGAGCCTCACCGGGTTCATCACCGAGCAGGCGGAGGGAGCGCTCGGTCCGCAGGCGAGCCAGGTGGTGCCCTGGGCGCTCGCCATCTTCACCCTGGTCCTCGCCTCCAACTGGATGGAGGTCCTGCCGGCGGTGTACCGGGGGACCGACTACGTGCCGTCGCCGAGCGCAGACGTGAACTTCTGCTACGCGCTCGGGATCACGGTGTGGCTCGTGACCAACTGGGCCGGGATCCGCTCGCGGGCCAAGGCGACCGGGAGCTTCTCGCGCGGCTACGCCCAGTGGCTGAAGATGTTCCTGTCGCCACTGCACCTCACCGAGCACCTGACCCGCTGGCTCACCCTTGCGCTGCGGCTCTTCGGCAACATCTTCGCCGGGACGATCATGACCGCCCTGCTGCTCGTGCTCCCGGTCTACTTCTTTCCGGCGACCATCGGGTTCAATGCGATCTGGTGGCTCTTCGAGCTGTTCGTCGGAGTGGTCCAGGCGTTCATCTTCTCCCTCCTCACCATCCTCTACTGGCAGTTCAACGTCGAGCACCACTGAGCACCACCGAGCACGGCCGAGCACCCAGTCGTCTCGGCCCACGCCTCCAACCCGTCCCGGTCCGATCCGGGCGCCACAACCAAGCGGAGCCCCGCCGGCCAGCGTCCGGCGGGCCGAGCACTAGACAGGAGAAACCCCACCGCCATGGCCGCACCTGAGTACCAGAAGGCGATCGAGCTGGCCGGAGCCTTCGTCGGAGGCGGCC
>JAKARG010000562.1 GCA_021819345.1 Actinomycetes bacterium
TTCCGATCTGCAACCAGGCGGTCTCGCGGGCGCTGGCAACGCTGCTGCGCTCGGTGGGCGTCGACTTCGGGATCCTGTTCGATGCCGAGCGCACCGGGGGCTGTGACGTGCGGCGCGTCGGGGAGGAGGGGCTGTTCACCACCCTGGCCGAGCACAACATCGGGACCATCTCGGGCTGTGAGTTCGAGCGGATCTTCACCTCCGACGCACACAGCTTCAACACGCTGCGCAACGAGTACCCCGAGCTCGGCGGGAGCTGGACGGTGCTGCACCACACCCAGCTCCTCGACGAGCTGATCGCCTCCGGGCGTCTCCGGCCGGCCCGCAAGCTCGGCTACCGGGTCACCTACCACGACCCCTGCAACCTCGGTCGCTACAACGGAGTCTACGACGCCCCCCGCCGGGTGCTCCGGGCGATCGGCGTCGAGCTGGTCGAGATGCCCCGCTCCAGGGACAACTCCTTTTGCTGCGGTGCCGGCGGCGGGCGGATCTGGATGAAGGAGCTACGTGCAGAAGGCTCCAGGCGACCGAGCGAGCAGCGCATCGACGAGGCGGTCGACCTCGGCGGCATCGACTACTTCGTGGTCTGCTGCCCGAAGGACGTCACCATGTTCGAGGACGCGATCAAGACCTCCGGCCACCAAGACGCCATCCGCCTCAAGGAGATCAGCGAGCTGGTCCTCGAAGCCCTCGGCTTGGCCGACGCCACCGAGGCCGCCACGGCGTCGGCGCCGGCCTGAGCCGGGACCGGCTCCGGCCACCCGCTCGGAGGGCCCGGGACCAGATCCCCGACAGGGGGCCACCGGTCAGCGGGGAGACGGTCCCGGTCGGCCTCCGGTCGTGTCGTTGGTCGTGTAGTCCCCGAGCCAGGGCGTGCGGTAACCGTCGGAGCGCCACACCACCGGGAAGAAGGCCTCGTCCATCTCCGCCTCCCCCGGCCGGCGGTACCGGGAGTACACCGGGTGGGCGACCTCCGGGTGCCAGCGGGTCCGGGCGTCGATGTAGTGGCTGATGATCGCGCGGCGCTCGGCGTCGGCGCGCTCGTTGGGTGGACTGCCGTGCCAGGTCCAGCCGTCGTGGAAGGACGCGCCGCCGGCGGGGACCTCGATCGGGACCAGGTCCGTCGCCTCGCCGGCGGGGGCCGACCGGCGCAGGTGGCCGAGCCAGTCCTCGGGCGCATGGAAGACCCCGCCAGCGGGCGTGCGGCCCCATAGATGCGAGGCCCTCAGGTAGAAGATGGTGCCGGTGTCGGCCGCGGTGTCGTCGAGGGCGACCCAGCAGGTGGTCATGTTGGGCGGGACCATCCACTCGAGGTACGCCGCATCCTGGTGGGCGAGCAGCGCCTTGCCCGAGGGGGGCTTCCAGATCAGGTTGTTCTGGGCGATCCGCACCCCGTCCAGGCCGGCGAGGCGAGCGCTGAAGCTCGCGTTTCGTACCGACAGGGTCGTGGCGGCAACGACCCTGTCGGCCTTCCAGGCGTTGCACAGCTGCCGGGTCATGTCCGCGGGGGTCACCCCCGGGGTGTAGTTGACCTCGTCGGGGGCGATGCCGGTCTCCCAGCTGTGCTCGAACAGCGCCGCCCAGCGGTCCCGGAGCGCACGCAGCTCCTGGTGGTCGAGCAGGTCCTCGACCACCAGGAAGCCGTCGGCCCGGTAGCGCTCGACCTGCTCGGGCGTCGGCTCGAGCGGGCGGTCCGGGTCGCTCATCCCCGGGGTGACCCCCGGGGGCTCACGACGTCGCCGCCATGTCGGACTGCGCCAGCAGCTGGGCCTCGAAGGCCGCGTTGGACGTGCTGCCCCACAGGCGCCGCTCCCGGATGAACGGCAGCGGTATGGCAGGGTTCGGGCTGTCGATCTCCCGGGCGAGGCGGTGCCCGTCGAAGACGCAGTCGACGATCATCCTCGGCGCGGCTGCGTCGCCGATCAGGTACAGCGACTCGACCCCGTTGGCCTCGAGCGCCTCCTGGTCGGCCTTCAGCTCTCGGTACAGCGCGTCGTCGGAGACCCGAGCGGTGCAGAGGACCAGGGTGTCGACCTCGAAGCGCTCCTTGTGGGAAGGGTCCCAGACGTTGTAGGCGCTGACCACCCCGGGATCGACCCGCTCGATCATCGTCTCCGGGCGGATGTCGACGTGCAGCCGGTGCAGCTCCCGGTGCATCATCGGAGCCTCGAGGGTGTAGTCCATGTACTGACCCACGTCGGCGCGCTGGGTGAGCAGTCGCACCTCGTGGCCCTCGCCGGCGAGCTTCTGGGCAAGGGTGACCCCCATGAAATAGGCCTCGTTGTCCAAGATCAGCACGCGCCGACCGATCGGCTTGCGCCCGAGCGCCACGTCCTCGGGGGTGACCTGCCAGTCGTGGACCGTGGCGTCGACGCCGGGGATCACGTCGTGGGTCACGCTGTTGAGCCCGTCGGTGGCCCAGTGACAGCCGGCAGCAACGACGACGATCTCGGCTCCGTACTCGCGCGCCTCGGCAGCGGTCACCCGGCTGTTGGTGTGCACCTCGACGTTCTTCAGCTTGTCCAGCTGGATCTGGCGGTAGTTCACCACCCGCTTCCAGT
>JAKARG010000563.1 GCA_021819345.1 Actinomycetes bacterium
TCGTCGAGGGCGTCGGCCCCTTCGAGCCAGTCCCGGCCGAGACCGCGACGCGCCAGACGGGCAAGCAGGGAGCGCTGTGGCCCCTGGCGGGCTCCGCCCGGGCCGGGCGGGGCGTCGGGGCGGTCGCGGGAGGAGCCGGGTCGGTCCTGGGAGGAGGAGATCACCGCCGGGATCAGCTCCCGGCGCAGGTGGTGGCCGAGCGGAGTCTCCGCCGGGTTCGAAGGATCGGCCACCCGGGACAGCTCGTCCAGGTCACGGCCGGGCTCGACCCGCACCCTCTGGTGCCCCGAGCCGGTCTCGAGCACGAGGTCCACCGCCGGGGCGACGGTTGCCCCGAGGGCCTGCTCGACCTCGGCGGCGGCATCGGGCGACCAGCCGAGGTGGGCGTCGCGCTCGCCGGGGAGCACCACGACCAGCCGGTCGGCCCCATCGTTGGCCCAAGCGGTGATCGCATCGACGAGGCGCGAGTGGTCGGCCAGGACCGAGGCAGGCGAGCCGGGGCCGGTAGGGGTCCCGCCGGCGAAGGTGTTGCCCGCCATGACGAGCACCCCCGGGCCCCTGGCCGCTTGCAGCGCGCCTGCCAGGGCAGCGGTAGCTGCGCTCCGACCGGGGGTGGGGTGGCGCTCCAGGTGCAGGTCGGACACGACCAGGACCTGCCCTCCGGGGCTCACGGTCGTCTCGAGCAACCCCCGCTCGGCACGCCGGGCGGGTGCCGAGGAGCCACCGCCAGCCCCGTCGGCTGCGCCCGCAGCGGTCTCGTCGTCTGCGATTCGGTCGGCCATCTTCCTCGGTCGACGATCTCCTCCACCGCATGGGCGGGTCGACCATCGAGAAGCTAGCCGTCGGCCGAGCGGCGACGAGCCACCACGGGCCGGCAGGGGCCCTCGAGGTGCCGGGTGTGACCGACGACCGGAGCGTCTCGGGGTCCGTCGTGCTCCTGACCGGGGGCGCCACGGGCTCGGTCCGGACGGGTCTGGACCGACGCTCTGGCCCGGCGGGTAGGCTCCGGGTGTGGTCCGGCCCGGGGTGTAGGGGTGCCCGATCCCGAGGCCCGTGGCGGCGGCGGGCGACCGAACTGGTGGTGGCGGGCGGGTGCGCCGGTGCTCGGCGGTGCGCGCAGCCCGGCCGTCGGCGCTGCGGGCAGCCCGGCGGTCCTGTTCGACATCGACGGGGTGCTCGCCGATGCCTCCCTGCGCCAGCACCACCTGGAAGGGGGCCGGCGGGACTGGGACGCCTTCTTCGACGGCGTGGGCGACGACGCTCTCGTCGACGACATGGCCCGCTTGATGTCGCTGCTCGACCCTGGCCTGGCGGTGGTGCTGCTCACCGGTCGTCCGGCCCGGGTCCATCCCCAGACCCTCGATTGGCTCGAGCGCCACCGCCTGGGTTGGGACCTGCTCGTCATGAGGGACTACGGGGACTACTCGGCGGCCTGCCAGTTCAAGCAGCGCTCGGTCGGGGAGCTGCGCTCGGCCGGCCTCGACCCTCGCCTCGCGTTCGAGGACGACCGGCGCAACGTGGAGATGTTCCGGGCCGAGGGCATCCCTTGCGTCTACATCCACTCCGGCTACTACGACCGGGGAGATGCCGGCTGAACTGCTCGTGACGCCGGGTGGGCGCTGCCTGGTGGGCCCGGTGGGTTGCGATACCGCCCGGTCCCCGATGTTCGGCCTTCGATCCTCGATCCTCGGTCCTCAGTCCCGGAAGTTCTCGAACTGCAGGGGGATGCCGAGATCCTCGGCTCGGAGCCCGGCGATGACCGCTTGGAGGTCGTCGCGCTTCTTCGCGCTCACCCGCAGCTGGTCGCCCTGGGTCTGGGACGAGACGCCCTTCGCAGCGTGGTCCTTGATCCACTTGTTCACCGCTCTGGCGTGCTCGGAGTCGATCCCGGACCTCAGGCCCACCGCCTGGCGGAGCATCCCCTTCGAGCCTTCCTCCACCTTCCCGTAGTCGAGGGCCTTGAGCGACACCTGGCGCTTGACGAGCTTCTCCTCGAGCACCTGGACCAGGGCACGCAGCCGGTCCTCGGTCGAGGAGCCCAGGCGCACCTCGCCCTCGCCGCGCTCCACCGCCGAGCCGGTGTCCTTGAAGTCGAAGCGGTTGGCGACCTCCCGCTGGGCCTGGTCGACGGCGTTGCGGACCTCCTGCATGTCCAGCTTCGAGACGACGTCGAAAGTCGGCATGTCCACCAAGGTAGCGGGGGCATCGCAGGGCGCTGCGGGCGCCGTCCTGCCGGAGAGCGCTGCGGGGTCGGCGGGCCCGGGCGCGCCGGTAGGGTCGGGCCCGTGACCACCGACGACCGGCTCTGCTTGATGGCGGTGCACGCCCACCCCGACGACGAGGCGACGAGCACCGGCGGGGTGCTCGCCAGGTGCTCTGCGGAGGGGGTCCGGACCGTCCTCGTGACCTGCACCGACGGCAGCTGCGGCGACGGGCCGGGGGGAGCCAAGCCCGGGGAGCCGGGCCACGACCCCGCAGCGGTGGCCGCGACGCGCCGCTCGGAGCTCGAGCGCTCCGCCCGCCGGCTCGGCGTCGAGCACCTCGAGCTGCTCGGCGTAG
>JAKARG010000564.1 GCA_021819345.1 Actinomycetes bacterium
CGTTGCCCCACTCGTAGAACTTCACGTCCAGGCGCACACCGACGACCCCGTCGGCGCCGAGCTGGTCGGCTTCTTCCTCCATCCGTTTCATGGCCAGTTCCCGGGCGTTGTACATCGCCTCGGAGAGCTTGGTCATCTCCTGGGAGGAACCCCAGTTCCCCTTCTGCAGGCCGATGTGGTAGATCGAGCTACCCATCACCAGGCCCAAGGGGTGGAAGCCGGCCTCCTTCACGAGGAGGAACTCGTTCACCGAGAGGTCGGAGGTGAACAGACCTCGCCCGCCCTTGGCCTCGAGCTCCTCGAGGCGCCGCAGGGCGTCGGGGGGGAGCCCGGCCTGTGCTGCCGCTCGTTCCTCCTCGGTCCCCGCTCTGCCGTCCGTCCGGGCCATGCCGACTCCCTTCCTGGCCGGTCACCCGCTCGGACACCCGGCCTGCTGGTCACTCGGTCATTCGGTACTCGGTCTGGCGACGCCTCCCGGCTCCGGCGAGCCGGGAGCTGCCGTTTGGCTCGGCGCCGGCCTCACGAGAGCAGCGCCTGGAGCGCGGCTCGCGCCGCGGCACTGCGCTCGGCCTCGTCTGCGAGCGTCCGGCCGAGCTGTGCGAGCCACTGGTCGACCTCGACCTCCTCGGAGCGCAGGACGACCCCACGCACCGAGTGCCGCACGGTGCACCGGGGGCTGCTCGCCCCCTTCGGCTGCGCCGCCTCGAGCTCCCAGTCCCCGAGGTTGACGAGGATCCGCTCGACAGCGCCGCCCTTGCGGAACCGCCCTCCGCTGCGCACGAGACGTACCCGATCCCCGAGAGCACCCGCCAGCTTGTCACCGAGCACGGCGAAGAACGTGGTGGTGTCGGACGCGTCAGCCCGAAGCGACGCCATCACCAGCTCGAGCTGCTGCTCGGGCTCCGAGCCTGGCCCGACCTCGGCACTCACGTCGAGGCCCCCGCCGCGCGGCCCCTGGAGCTCGCCTGCGCGCCGGTCCACGAAGCGGTCACCTGGTCAGACTAGCGCAGCTTCCGCCCCCGGTTCGAGCCACGAGCTCGCCTATCATGTCGGGGAGCGAGCCAGGGAGAAGCCAACATGAGCATCTTCAAACGCATGAACCAGGTCTTCCAGCAGAAGGCCAACGCGGCGATGGACCGCGTCGAGGACCCGAACCAGGCCCTCGACCTGTCCTACCAGAAGCTGCTGGAGCAGCTGCAACAGGTCAAGCGCGCGGTTGCGGACGTGCTCACGTCGGAGAAGCGCCTGGAGGCACAGAAGGCGACACTGCAGGCCAACTACGACAAGCTGCAGGGCCAGGCGCGCCAGGCGCTCGGCCAGGGACAGGAGGATCTCGCCCGAACCGCCCTGCAACGAGCCGAAGTCATCCAGGGTCAGCTGCAGGGACTGGACCCCCAGATCGCCCAGCTGAAGCAGCAGGAGAGCCAGCTCGAGCTCTCCGCGCAGAAGCTTGCCGCGAAGGTCGATGCCTTCCGGACCCAGCGAGAGACCATGAAGGCCCAGTACACGGCAGCGAAGGCGTCCACCCAGGCGGTGGAGGGACTCTCGGGGATCTCCGAGCAGATGGCAGACGTGTCGCTCATGTTGGACCGTGCCCAGGACAAGGTCGCGAACATGCAGGCCCGCGCCTCCGCGGTCGGTCAGCTCGCCGACAGCGGTGTGCTCGACTCGCTCGAGATCGGCACTGGCGTCGGCGGCGACGACATCGAGGCGCAGCTGCGCAAGGGCGGGCCGTCCCAGGCCGATCTCCAGCTCGAAGCCATGAAGCGCGAGCTCGGACAGGGCGGGCCACCCCCCTCCGGCGCGCTCGGCGAGGCCACCCTCATCGTCCGGGTCGCCGGCGACCAGCAGTACCGCGTGCCCGCTTCGCTCCGGCCGGCCCTGGACGGTCTCGACACCGCGCTCGCGCGCTCGGTCGAGTCCGGGGACGCGGAGGGCTTCGCCGCTGCGGCAACCGAGCTCGGCAAGCTCATCAAGACGAACGGCGAGCAGCTGCCTCCGGACGCCGTGAGCACATCCGACCTGATCGTCCCCTCACCGGAGATGAAGCTCGAGGACGCCAGGAAGCTCTTCGCCGAAGAGGGCGAGGGCGGGGCAGCGGACGGCGCAACCGGCGGGGCAACCGCCCCGTCGAGCGCGACGGCGACGGCGCCGCAGGGCTGAGCCAGCCGCAGGGCTGAGCCAGGAGCACTCGGGGCCGGCCTGCGCGCTCGGCGCCGGTCTCCCGGGGTACTGCCCCCGAGGCAGAGGTCGGTCCCGTCGCCCGGCACGGGCGTTCGTGCTGTCACGCCGCCGGACGGCAGTCCTCGAGCCCGCTCGAGCGCTGGTGCGCTCACCCGGCTCGAGCGCCGGTCACGACGGAGCGCAACGCGCCGACCGCAGCAACGACGTCCGCCAGGCGAGGGGTGGCGCTCCCGATGTCGTCACGCAGGCGGCCCAATCGCTCGATGCCAGCCGCTCGCTCCCCGGCAAGCCGATGTGTCGCGCCGACCGCGGCGGCCGCAACGTCGACCGATGCTCGGGTCCCGCCGTCCCCCCTGCTCGGGTCGCGCTCCA
>JAKARG010000033.1 GCA_021819345.1 Actinomycetes bacterium
CGATCTCGACCACCGTCGAGATCCTGGAGGGCTACCGCTCACGCAGCGCCGGCGAGGTCGAGGTGCTCGGCATCGACCCCGCCGAAGGCGGTACCGCGCTCCGCTCTCGGATCGGGATCGTCCTCCAGGAGTGCGCCATCGATCCCTACCTGACGGTGAGGGAGGTGCTGGCGCAGCGCGCGGCCTACTACCCGGCCCCGCGCCCCGTCTCCGAGGTGGTCGGCCTGGTCGGCCTCGACGCCGAGGTGCGCAAGAGGGTCAAGGTGCTCTCCGGGGGCCAGCAGCGCCGCCTCGACCTCGCGCTCGCGCTGGTCGGCGACCCGGAGCTGATCTTCCTCGACGAGCCGACGACCGGCTTCGACCCGGGAGCCCGCAGAGCGGCCTGGGAAGTGATCTCCAGCCTCGGCGCCCTCGGCAAGACCATCCTGCTCACCACCCACTACATGGACGAGGCCCAGCACCTCGCCGACTCGGTCGCAGTCCTCTCCGCCGGCCGGGTGGTCGCCCTCGGGCCACCCGGCTCGCTCGGCGGCCGGGACCGAGCCGCCCACCAGGTGCGCTTCTCGCTCCCCGGGCCCCTCGGCGCCCAGCTGCCGCAGCTCGACCCGCCAGCCCGGCGGGGTGACAGGGAGGGGGAGGTCCTCGTGATGACCACCAACCCGACCGCGACGCTCCACGCCCTCACCGGCTGGGCGCTCGGGCGCGGCGTCGAGCTCGAGGGCCTGGAGGTCACCCGGCCCACCCTCGAGGACGTCTACCTGGAGCTGACCGCGGACCCCGATCCCGTTGGCGCCCCTCGGGCGGCTGCGGCCGGAGCGACCTCCCGGGGGCCGGCGGGCTCGGGGCGTGCCGTGCGCATCCCGAGGCGGCCACGCCGATGAGCACCGGTGTGCGCATGATCCCGCTCCAGCTGCGCTACGAGCAGAAGGCCTTCTGGCGCAACCCCGCAGCGGCGTTCTTCAGCTTCGCGTTCCCAGTCGTGCTGTTCGTGCTCTTCGGCGCCCTGTTCGGCGGGTCGAAGGGGGTCGGCCTCGGCGGGGTCGAGGGGATCGACTACTACACGCCGGCGATCACCGCCTACGGGGTGATGAGCGCCTGCTTCACCAACCTGGCCATCACCGCCACCTTCCGCCGGGAGCAGGGCCTGCTGAAGAGGGTCCGGGGCACCCCGCTCCCCCCTGCCGGCTACCTCGGTGGCCTGGTGGCGAGCTCGATGGTGACATCGCTCATCCTCGCGGTCGTCATCGTCGCCTTCGGGGTGGCCGCCTACGGAGCGAGCCTGCCGAGCGACTGGCTGGGCCTGGTCGTGACCGTGATCGCCGGCTCGGCGGTCTTCTGCGCCCTCGGGCTCGCCACCACCGTGGTCATCCCCAACCCCGATGCTGCGCCGGCGATCGTCAACCTCGTGTTCTTCGTGCTCATCGTGATCTCCGGCGGGTTCTTCCCGGTGGCGAGCGCATCGCTGCTCGGCCGGGTCGCCGCAGTGTTCCCGCTGCGCCACTTCATCGAGGCCGCCTTTGCTGCCTTCGCTCCCCACGGTGACATCGCCTCCTTCCCCTGGGGCGACGTCGGGTTCATGGTTGCCTGGGGAGCGGCCGGGCTCGTCGTGGCCCTCAGGTGGTTCCGTTGGGAGCCCAGCAAGAGCTGAGCGTCGCCGCCGGACCCGACCAAGGGCGGGCGCCGACCGGGCCCGGCGGAGCCGGCTCCGGCTCCGCTCAGGCGGTGGTCGGCAACCCGGCCGCCTTCCAGCCGTGGTAGCCGCCGTCGAGGTCGGTGACCCGGGACAGGCCCATCCGTCTCAGGGTGGCCGCCGCCAGGCTCGATGCGTAGCCTTCGCTGCAGAACAAGATGAGCTCGGCGTCGTAGCGGGCCAGGGCCGGGATCCGGTGGTCGCTCTGGGGGTCGAGCCGCCACTCGAGCACGTTGCGCCCGATGGCCACCGCACCGGGGATCTCCCCCTCGGCGGCCCTCTCCTCGGCGGGCCGCAGGTCGACGAGGGTCGCCCCCGCGGCCACCGCCTCCATCGCCTCGGCTGGCAGGGGCCGTCTCGGCAGGTCCCGCCGGGCGGTCGCGAGGAGGTCGCTGATCGCCAGGCGGTCGGTCTCGCTCAAGGTCTCGGTCTCGGCGAGGTCGCTGCGGGCCCCGTGCGGCGAGTCCACCCGGATGGTCTCACGGGCCGCGAACCCGTGGGCCGTGAGCTCGTAGTAGGTCATCGCGACCAGGGGCGGTGAGTAGACGTGGATGCTGAGCGCCGGCGCCCCCACGTGGTGGCTGACGTTGTGGACGTGAGCCGGCCCGAAGCCGACCGCAGAGCCGGCCCGCACCGTCCGGGCGCCGGCGAGCCCGCTGCGGGGCCGCCGGTAGGCTTCGAGGAGGCGACCGCTCACCACCGCGAAGCAGCCCGACGAGCCGCCGTGGTCGTGCCAATCGGTCTGGTGGTCGGGGTCCCAGGCGAGCAGCCACACGTCGAAGGCGTCGCTCCGGTGCAGCAGGGCGTGCCAGCGCACCTCGCGCGCCGGCGGCACCAGGTCCGCCCACAGCTCCGGACGGGAGGCAACTGCCCTCGCGCCGGCGATCATCCCTGCAGCTGCGAGCGGCCGTCGGCCGGCACCGGGGACCACGCCGGCGACGATCTCGCCCACCTCCTGCTGGCGGGCTCCCGGACCGGTGGTCCCCCTGCCCGCAGAGACGTCCACCCCTGGCGCCGCCTGCAGTCCGCTCGACATCTGGAGACCTCCTGTCCCGGTCATATATTAGCACCGGGTGAGCCGGCCGAGCTGCCCCCGGGGGGCACCGGAGCGACCTCTCGAGGCCCGTCGTTCGCCCGCGGCCACCGCCGGGCCGGCGCCGGCGCGCCAGGGACCCTCACATCCGCTCCGGGGCGGCGATCCCGAGCAGGCCGAGGCCCGAGGAGAGCACCCCGGCGCTCGTGGCACAGAGGACCAGCCGGCTGGTGCGGACCGCGGGGTCCTCGCAGCGCAGCACCGGGCAGGCCTCGTAGAAGCTCGTGAAGGTGCCGGCCAGCTCGAAGAGGTAGGCGCACAGCTTGTGCGGGCTGTAGGTTTCGAGGGTCGCCTGCAGCGCGGTGTCGTAGCCGAGCAGGGCGATGGCGAGGTCCCTCTCGGCCCGCTCGGAGATGGTCAGCATCGACGCGTCGACGCCGGCGAGCAGCGAGGCGGGGTCGAGCTCGGCCCGGCGGAAGATGGAGCGGATCCGGGCGTTGGCGTACTGCAGGTAGGGGGCGGTGTTGCCCTCGAGGGACAGCATCCGGTCCCAGTCGAAGACGTAGTCGCGGGTCCGGTCCGTCGACAGGTCCGCGTAGGCGAGCGCCCCGACGCCCACCTGCTCGGCCACCTGCGCCGCCACCTCGGCAGGTAGCTCCGGGCTCCTCGCGGCGACGGTCGCCGACGCCCGCTCGACCGCCTCGTCGACCAGGTCGGCAAGCTTCACCGTGGCGCCCGCCCGAGTGCGGAACATCTTGCGGTCCGCCCCGAGCATGTTGCCGAAGGCGACGTGCAGTGCCTGCTTGCCCTCGGGGAGCCATCCGGCTGCCCGCCCGAGGGCGAAGACCATCTCGAAGTGCAGCGCCTGGGGGGCTCCGACGACGTAGAGCACGAGGTCGGCCCCGAGCCGGCCGAAGCGGTCGCGCAGCGCGGCCAGATCGGTGGTGGCGTAGTTGTAGCCCCCGTCGGACTTCACGACGATGAGGGGCAGCGGCTCTCCCTCCCGGTTGGTGAACCCGGGCAGGAACGCGCACTTGGCCCCTTCGCTGTCGGTCAGCAGCCCCTTGGAGTCGAGCTCGGCCACCACCGCAGGCAGCTGGTCGTTGTAGGAGCTCTCCCCGACCACGTCGGAGGGCTCGAGCAGCACCCCCAGGCGCCGGTAGATGGCCGAGAAGTGCTCGACGCTGCGCTCGACGAGCTGGCGCCACAGGGCCAAGGTCTCGGGGTCGCCCGACTGCAGGGCCACCACCCGCCGGCGGCTGCGCTCCTTGAAGTCCTCCGAGCGGTCGAATGACTCCCTGGCGCGGCGGTAGAAGCCGTCCAGGTCGCCGATCGACAGCTCGGCGCTCCCCGCCTCGCCCGCTTCGAGGAGGTACTCGATGAGCATGCCGAACTGCGTCCCCCAATCCCCGACGTGGTTCTCGCGGAGCACCTCGTGGCCGGCGTCGGCGAGCAGGCGGCAGATGGCGTCGCCGATGAGCGTGGAGCGCAGGTGCCCGGCGTGCATCTCCTTGGCGACGTTCGGAGCCGAGTAGTCGACGACGACGGTGAGCGCCTCGCTGGCCACTCCCCTCCCGAAGCGGGGGTCGGCAGCGGCGGCGGCGAGCTCGGCGGCGAGCCAGGCGTCGTCGAGGGTGAGGTTGACGAAACCCCTCGGTGACGCCACGACGCTCGCGCAGGCGCCACCGAGGTCTCCGGCGGCGGCGGCGAGCTCGGCGGCGAGCCCGGCGGGGTCCCGACCGAGGCGCTTGGCTAGCGGCAGCGCCCCGTTGGCCTGGAAGTCCACCCCGTCTTGCGCGGAGGGCCGCACGACCGGGTCGGCGCCCTCCTCGAGCAGGTCGAAGACGGGCTGGAGGCGGGCTTCGATCAGCGAGAGGAGTCCGACCATGCGCCATGCTCGCAGGGGGAAGGGGGGAAAGGCGAACCGGTTGTAGCCTCCCCGGACCATGCCCCCTGCCCCTGTCGCTCTCCGCTTCGAGGCCGTCGACCTGGACCGGGCATCCACGCCGATCCTGCGCGACGTGAGCCTGGTCGTCGGGCAGGCGGAGCGCTGGGTGGTGCTCGGCCCGAACGGGTCGGGCAAGACCACGCTGCTGGAGCTCGCCTCCGGCTACCTGCACCCGAGCCGGGGGCGGGTGGAGATCCTCGGTGAGCCCCTCGGGCGGACCGACCTGCGGGCCCTTCGCCCCCGCGTCGGCCTGGTCAGTGCGTCGGTCGCCAAGATGCTCGAGCCCGCCCTGAGCGGCGCCGACGTGGTGATGAGCGCAGCGCGCGGCGCCCTCGAGCCGTGGTGGCACCGCTACGACGACGCGGAGCGCGCCCGGGCGCGCCACCTGCTCGAGGTCGCCGGCTTCGGGCACCTCGTCGCGCGTCCCTTCGGGGTGCTCTCCGAGGGCGAGCGCCAGCAGGTTCTGCTGGCCCGCAGCCTGATGACCGAGCCCGAGCTGCTCCTGCTCGACGAGCCCGCAGCCGGCCTCGACCTCGGCGGCCGGGAGCGCCTCGTCGCACGGCTGGGCTCGCTCGCCGCCGACCGGGCCTCGCCTTCGGCGGTCCTCGTCACCCACCACGTCGAGGAGATCCCCTCCGGGTTCGACCATGCCCTATTGCTGCGCGACGGCGAGGTCGTCGCCGCCGGCCCGATCGGCGAGGCGCTGAGCCCGGAGACCCTGGGCGCGACCTTCGGCCTCCGACTGCGTCTGGAGCACTCCGAGGGGCGCTGGAGCTGCCGGGCTGCGCCCTGAGCCACCGAGGGCCGGATACCCCCGACGGCGACTACCCGAGGACCGAGTGGAGGAAGCCCACTGCCCGTCCCCAGGCGATGCCGGCCTGGTCGGGGTCGTAGGTGCCGAGCAGGTTCTCGTCGTTCAAGAACGCATGGCCCGCCGGGTAGAAGTGCAGCTCGGGTCGGGTCCCGGTGGCAGCCTCGATCGCATCGAACTGGGCACGGACGGCGTCTGCAGGAACGAACGCGTCCTGCTCCCCGTAGTGGCCCTGCACCCGGGCCCTGAGCCCCGACCAGTCGGTCTCGGCCTGGAGCACGCCGTAGAAGGGCACCGCCGCGCCGACCCGCTCGCCTTCTTGGGCGGCGAGGGAGAGCACGAACCCGCCTCCCATGCAGAACCCGACGGCTCCCACCTTCTCGGTGGTGACCGCTTCGTGGGAGACGAGGAAGTCGACCGCTCCCGCCAGGTCCGCCGCCGCCCGCTCGGCCGGCAGCTCCTGCATCAGGCGGCCGGCCTCCTCCGCGTCGTGGGTGGTACGCCCTCCGTAGAGGTCGGGCGCCAGGGCGACGAAACCCTCCCTCGCGAAGCGATCGACCAGGTCGGCGATGTGGCTCGTGAGGCCCCACCACTCCTGGATGACGATGAGGCCCGGTCCCCTGCCCGACGGCGGGAGGGCCAGGTAGCCATGCGCCTCATGAGCGTTGCTGGCGAAGCTGACGTTCTGACGGGGGTTCTCGGTCACCGCCGCAGGCTACCCCGGCGCGCCTCGCAGCCCGTGGGCCGGGGCCGCGACGGCCCGCTGACGACCAGCTCCGGCACCCAGGCCCTCGACACCCCTGGGGGTCACCTCGAGGGGCCCGGCGCGCGAGCAGCGACTCGGGAGCGGGTCAGAGCTGGCCGAGGCGCTCCTCGAGCTCGGGCACCGGGTAGAGGTGGCGGGAGAGGGTCTCGGTCAGCCAGGCCTCCACTGCGCTCCGGCGCCCCCCCTCGGGCAGCTGGGCCCACAGGTCGAGCAGACGGTCCTGCACCTCGGTGGCGCCGACCGACGTCTGGCCGGACAGCTCGGCACGCCACGAGTCGAGGAGCGGAAGGACTTCGTCGATGGTGTCGTTGGCGTCGGTCATTTGAGCCCCAGGATAGGCGCCGCGGGGGCCAAGCCGGGTAGCCCGCCTCCGGCGGGCGGTGGCCCTTGACACCCCGACGGAGAGGTCCGAGACTCGCGCCATGTGGGGGAAGCGGAACCGAGTGACCGAGCGGGCCGGCGACCGGGAACGGCCGGACGACTGGGGAGCCTGCGAGTACCTGGACGACCGGGAGACCAGACCGCCGGGCGAGGGCCGGCCCGACGACTCGCTCGGATGGCGAGCGGCCCGCCACGGCCGGCCGCAGGACTGGCTGTCGCCGCCGCCCGGGCAAGCGGAGCGCAGCGCTCCCGAGGACATGGCCGGGCGAGGAGAGCCCGACGCCGCGGCCCCGCCGTCAGCCCCGGGCCCGCCTACGGCGTAGGAGCCGGACGGGGTCGTAGCACACGTCGACCACCCGTTCTTTCATCGGGATGATCGCGTTGTCGGTGATCTTGATCCCTTCGGGGCAGACCTCCGTGCAGCACTTGGTGATGTTGCACAGCCCGAGCCCCCGTTCCTCCTGCATGAGGCGCCGACGGTCGAGCCCGTCGTTGGGGTGCATGTCGAGCTCTGCGTAACGGGCGAAGAACCGGGGACCCGAGAACGCCGGCTTGTTGTCGTCGTGGTCCCGGATCACGTGGCAGGTGTCCTGGCAGAGCCAGCACTCGATGCACTTGCGCATCTCCTGGGAGCGCTCGACGTCGACCTGCGCCATGCGGAACGGCGCGACCGGCTGGTCCGCCGAGGGCTGGAAGGCTGGTACCTGCTCGGCCTTGCGGTAGTTGAACGACACGTCGGTCACCAGGTCCCGGATGACCGGGAAGGTGCGCAGGGGGGTGATGACTATCGGCACCCCTCGCTCGAAGGTGGACAGACGGGCCAGGCACATGAGCCGGGGGCGTCCGTCGAGCTCGGCCGAGCACGAGCCGCACTTGCCCGCCTTGCAGTTCCAGCGGACCGCCAGGTCCCCGGCGAGGGTCGCCTGCACCCGGTGGACGACGTCGAGGACCACCTCCCCGTCCTGGGCTTCCACGGTGTAGTCGACCAGCCCCCCGCCTTTCGCATCGCCCCTCCAGATGCGCAGGGTCAGCTCCCGGGGAGCGAGAGCCTCCCCGGTGGCGCCCGCCGAGGTGCTCAATGGTCCCCCTCGAGCAGCTCGGCGAGCTCGGGAGGTGGCTCGGGGAGGGGCTGGTGGCGGATGCCGAGGCCACCGTCGGGGAGCTGCTCGACGATCACGTTGCGCTTGCCCCAGAAGTCGTGGTCGGTCATCGGGTAGTCGTCTCGGGTGTGGCCTCCCCGGCTCTCCTTGCGCTCGAGCGCGGCGAGGGCGACCGCTTCGGACACGAGGAGCATGTTGCGCAGGTCGAGCGCCAGGTTCCACCCCGGGTTGTACTGGCGGTTCCCCTCCACCGACACGGTCTTGCTGCGCTCGGACAGGTCGTGGATCGTCTTCAGGGCGATCTGCATCTCGTGCTCCCGGCGGATGATCCCGACCAGGTCCTGCATCGCCTCTTGCAGCTCGTGGTGGATCGAGTAGGGGTTCTCGCCGCCCTCGGTGTCGAAAGGAGCGAGCGCCCCGAGCGCAGCCGCGTCCACCTCGGCGTCGGCGACCGCCGGCCGGGCCGAGCCGAGAGCCGAGGCGTGGGCCGCAGCGGCCTCCCCCGCCCGCTTGCCGAAGACCAGCAGGTCCCCGAGCGAGTTGCCGCCGAGACGGTTGGCGCCGTGCATCCCACCGGCGACCTCGCCCGCGGCGTAGAGGCCCGGCACCCGGGAGGCGGCGGTGTCCGGGTCGACCTCCACCCCGCCCATCACGTAGTGGCAGGTCGGACCGATCTCCATCGGCTCGGCCGTGATGTCGACCTCAGCCAGCTCCTTGAACTGGTGGTACATCGACGGGAGGCGCTTTCTCACGTAGTCGGGGCTGCGCCGGCTCGCGATGTCGAGGAAGACCCCGCCGTGGGGCGAGCCGCGACCCTCCTTGATCTCGTTGTTGATCGCCCGGGCCACCTCGTCGCGGGGCAGCAGCTCGGGCGGGCGGCGGTTGTTGCGCTTGTCGTCGTACCAACGGTCCGCCTCGGCCTCGCTGTCGGCGGTCTCGGCCTTGAAGAACTCGGGGATGTAGTCGAACATGAACCGGCGGCCCTCGGAGTTGCGCAGCACCCCTCCGTCGCCGCGGACCGACTCGGTCACGAGGATGCCCCGCACCGACGGGGGCCAGACCATGCCGGTCGGGTGGAACTGCACGAACTCCATGTTGAGCAGGGCCGCGCCGGCCCGCAGGGCGAGGGCGTGGCCGTCGCCGGTGTACTCCCAGGAGTTGGAGGTCACCTTCCAGGACTTGCCGATGCCACCGGTGGCGAGCACCACCGCCGGGGCCTCGAGCACGACGAAGCGGCCCGACTCCCTCCAGTAGGCGAAGGCGCCGGCGATGCGGTCGCCGTCTCTCAACAGGTCGGTGACGGTGCACTCCATCAGCACGTCGATGCCGAGCGAAACGGTCCGCTGCTGGAGGGTCCGGATCATCTCGAGGCCGGTGCGGTCCCCGACATGGGCCAGGCGGGCGTAGCGGTGGCCACCGAAGTCCCGCTGGCTGATCAGCCCGTCGGCGGTGCGGTCGAACAGGGCGCCCCAGCTCTCGAGCTCCCAGACCCGCTCGGGCGCCTCCTTGGCGTGCAGCTCCGCCATCCGCCAGTGGTTGAGCAGCTTGCCGCCCCGCATCGTGTCGCGAAAGTGCACCTTCCAGTTGTCCTCGGGGTAGAGGTTGCCCATCGCTGCGGCGATCCCCCCCTCCGCCATCACCGTGTGGGCCTTGCCGAGGAGGCTCTTGCAGACCACCGCCGTGCGGGCACCCGCCTCGTGCGCTGCGATCGCGGCCCGCAGCCCCGAACCGCCGGCGCCGATCACCACCACGTCGTAGCTGCGCCGCTCGTGCGAGGCGCTCACACCCACGCCCCATGGATGGTGCCGCTCGCCGCCAGGCGCACGTAGAGGTCGGTGAGCGCCACCCAGACCAGGCTCGCCCAGGCGAACTGCATGTGACGGGCGTTGAACCAGCTCGCCACCCCCCACAGCTTGAAGCGCACCGGGTGGCGGGAGAAGTGCTTCAGGCGCCCGCCGACCAGATGTCGGCAGGAATGGCAGCCGAGGGAGTAGCACCAAAGCAGCGCCGCGTTGATGAGCAGGACGAAGGTGCCGACGCCGACGTGGCCCCACTGGCCCTGGTGGTTGCGGAAGGCGACGACCGCGTCGTAGGTGAGGATGGCGTTGAACACGAGGCCGGCGTAGAAGAAATAGCGGTGCACGTTCTGCAGGACCAGGGGGAAGCGGGTCTCGCCGCTGTAGCGGCGGTGCGGCTCGGCGACCGCGCACGCCGGTGGGGAGCGCCAGAAGGAGCGGTAATAGGTCCGGCGGTAGTAGTAGCAGGTGAGGCGGAACCCGAGGGGGAACACCAGGATCAGGATCGCCGGCGAGACCACCCACCAGTAGCCGAGCACGCTCAGGTGGGGCACGTTCACCCGCAGGTGGGTGTAGCTCTCCGAGGACAGGTGGCAGCCCGCCACGAGACAGGGGGAGTAGAACGGCGAGATGTAGGGCTCGTAGTAGTAGTCGGCGTTCCAGAGCGCAGCGATCGTCGCGTACACGACGAAGGCGCCGATCACCACCGCCGAGACCGCCGGTGCCCGCCACCACTGGTCCCGGCGCAGCGTCCGAGCCTCGATCGCAGCCCGGGGGCGCTCCTGCGGGCCCGCCGGCGCTGCCTCGGTTGGTGCGGCCATCTTCCCCCCGATCCCGAACGACGCTTCGAAGCTAGCCCGGCAGCCGGCCGCCGTCCAGGATCGGCTACCTCTTGTGTCCAGAGGCGTAGCCTATTCGAGCGTGCAGCTCCACCAGCTCCGCTACGTGGTCGCCCTCGCCGAGGAGGGCCAGTTCGTGAAGGCCGCCGGCCGGCTGAGGGTGGCACAGCCGTCGATCAGCGCCGCAGTCCGATCCCTGGAGGTGGAGCTCGGCGCCACCCTGTTCGACCGATCCCGTCACGGGGCCCTCCCGACGGCCGCCGGCGAGGCGTTCCTGCCCTGGGCCCGCCAGGCCCTGGCCGACTGCGACGCCGGGGTGGCGGCAGTAGAGGCGCTCGGGGGCCTGCAGCGGGGCCGGGTGACCCTCGGTGCGACACCGAGCCTCACCACCACCCTGCTGCCGGCGGTGGTCGCCGACTTCCGCCGGGCCCACCCGGGGGTCGAGCTCGTCGTCGACGAGGCCGGGTCGGGAGACCTCGTGGTCCGCCTGGAGGACAACCTGGTCGACGTCGCCCTCATCATCCTGCCCGTCGCCGGCAGCTGGCTCGACACCGAGGTGATCGGCGAGGAGGAGCTGGTCCTGGCGGTCCCGGCCGACCACGAGCTCGCCCGCCGGGACGAGGTGGCGGTGGCGGAGCTCCGAGACGTGGCGCTCGTCATGTTCCGGGTCGGCTACGACCTGCGGGAGGTGACCCTCGCTGCGTGCCACGGCGCCGGGTTCCGACCAGCCTTCGCGGTCGAGGGCCTGGAGATGGACGGCGTGCTCGCGATGGCCGCTGCGGGGGTCGGCGCCGCGGTCGTGCCGGCGTCGGCCCTGCCCGCCGCCGGAGCGCTCGTCGCGGTGCCCTTCGCCGGCCGGGAGCTGACCCGCCGGATCGGGTTGGCTCGGCGGCGGGACCGCACCGGCTCCTCCGCGGTGGGCGCGCTCGTCGAGCGGATCGAAGCGCACCTCGGCGCGGGGCACCCACCTGCAGGGCAGCGCAGCGCCGGCTCCGCCCCCGACCCGGCCGGCCGGGGCGGCCCGGAGCTGAGCCCTCAGCCCCGGGGCGCGAAGAGCGCCGGCCGACCCTCGCTGAAGGCCCGCACCGCCTCCAGCTGATCGGCACCGCCGATCAGCTCGGCCATCGCCGCCGACTCGGCGAGGTACTGGCCGGATCGCTCGGAGCCCAACGACCGGTCGAGCAGGGCCTTGGCCGACCTGACCGCCGACGGGCTCGACGCGGCGATCTGCGCAGCGAGGGCGAGGGCCTCGGCGCGCGGGTCGTCGGCGACCCTGGTCGCTAGGCCGAGCTCCACCGCCTCGGCGCCGGCGACCATGCGGCCGGTCCAGGTGAGCTCCTTGGCCACGTCGAGGCCGACGAGCCGGGGCAGCACCCAGGTGCCGGTCATGTCGGGGACGAGCCCCCAGCGGATCTCGAGCACCGACAGCTCGGCGTCGGGCGCCACGATGCGCAGGTCGGCGCCGAGGGCCAGCTGCAGACCGCCACCGAGCGCCACGCCGTGGATCGCAGCGATGCAGGGGACTGCGAGATCGGACCAGCCCTGGACCGCCTGCTGGGCCAGGTTGGTGATCCGTCCCGGCAGGCGGGCCTCGATGCCGCCGGCTCCGCCCGGCAGGGCTGCTCCCGGCCGAGCGGACCGCAGCAGCGCCAGGTCCAAACCGGCGCAGAACGCCCGCCCCTCCCCCGACAGCACGACCGCGCGCAGCTCGCGATCGGCCGCGAGCGCCTCGGCGGCATCGGCGAGCGCCCGGAGGGAGGCCTCGTCCAAGGCGTTCAGCTTCTCCGGCCGGCAGAGGCGCACATCGGCCACTCCAGCGTCGATCGCGACCGTAACCCGCTCGTCACCTCGCACACCGAGATCCTACAGGAACCACTGTGGCACATCCCGGCCCTCGAAGGTATTCCTACCGGCACATTGCGCGCGAATAGCGGTGCGAACAGGAGCTTCTCATTGAGAGCAATGTTGTGTGACACATGTCACGTTGATTAGGTTTTGATTCTCTAGCTTTCCGGCTGTAACGTCTGGCGCCGACATCGAACAACGCGTCGGGTGACCGTCCTCAGAGACCGCCCGACTGCTTTCATGCCCGCCTCTCCGCCCTTCCCTTTCAGCGGAGAACTTCGCTCGCCGGCATTCGGCGCGCCGAGACGAGAGGGAGACCGACCAGGTGATCGAGCATCGAAGGACTGGGTTCCTCGCGCCCCGACGGGCCGAGCACGCTGCCCGGACCCTGCGCAGCACCCCCCGGGCACGCCACTTCCGCCGCGTCCGCCCCAAGCCGCTCACCCGCAGGGTCGCGGCCGCAGCGCTACCGCTCGCAGTGCTCGCCAGCGCTCCCCCGGCGCTCGCCAGCGCCCGTCCTGCGCTCGCCGGGACCTCGGCGAGCCGGCCCAGCCCGACGAGGGCCCACCCGAGGACCTCGCCGTCGGCGCCGCGCACGGCCCCGCACCTCTCGGGGCTCGCCCCCGACGGCCCACTCGTCCGGGCAGTGCAGCCGAGGGGACCCGCAGCACGCGCGGGTTCGGCTGCGCACGCAGACCCGCCGGCGCCGCCCGCGCCGGCGGTGGAGGCCTTCGGCAACGCCCGGAGCCGCCAGGGACCGAAGCTGCCCGCCGGAGCCGTCGGTGTGGCCGTGGCCGACGCCGGCGCCGGGTACTGGGTGGTCGACTCGGCCGGCAAGGTG
>JAKARG010000565.1 GCA_021819345.1 Actinomycetes bacterium
TCCGATCTTCGCACGAGGCGCACGAGACCGTCCGGCGTTGGGCGGCCGGACGCTCGCTCGGGCTCAGTGGCCATGCGCTCGCGGAGACCTATTCGGTCCTGACGCGACTACCGGGAGATGCACGGGTCCTTCCCGACGACGCCATCGCCCTGATCGACGACAATTTCCCCGAAAATGCTGCGCTCTCCGCTGCGCGGGCGACCGCAGCCCATCGGGTCCTCGCCGAGCGAGGAGTAGCCGGCGGGGCGGTCTACGACGGCCTTGTCGCCCTTGCCGCCGAGGAGCACCAAGCCGTCCTCGTGAGCCGCGACGCGCGCGCCCGGTCCACCTACGAGGCCGTAGGGGTGGACGTCACGACGCTCGTCGGATCCGGCGAGGATCGATAGGCGCAGCGTGCTGCGCTGCGCCTAGGCCGTGCCTGCTGCTGCTGCCGACGGAGTAGCGAACGTGTTGGTCACAGCACGCCCGGCCAGTTGCGGGCGACCCTTTCATCGCAGAGCTCGCCTTGGCAAAGTGCCGCATTGTCGAAGAACCCGTAGAGCACCGTCGGGTCGTGGGCGATCAGGCTCCGGTCGAGGTGCGCCAACGCCTCGTCGCTGTTGAACCCGCCGGTGTCGGTGATGGTCGCTGCGAGCTTCGGGGCGGCCCACACCGAGCCTCAGCGGCTCCGGCTTCCCGATGCCTGCCGCCGGGTCGCGAAGCGCCTCGCCGATCGACCGGTCCTCTCGTTCGGGACCAGACAGCTCCCACGTCGGCGTCTCGCGCCAAGTAAGAATAGTGCCCACCGGAGGTCCAGCCGGTGCGGTCGGCCGCCCCGACGGGCGCGGTCCTTCCGTTACCCAACTAGTCGAGCCCTCCCCAGCCGGCCGCCCCGACGGGCACGCACGCCGCCCCCGGCACCGGTGAGGCACGGCAGGCAGCAAACTGCGGCCCGCCGCGACCCCGCCGAACCGGTGCTTGCCGGCTCGCACCAGACAGCGTTTTGCCGGGTTGATCCGGACTGCCGTCGGGTCAGTGGGTGATGCCGATGAGGGCGTGGACGCGCACGGTGTCGGTGAATGTCTCGAGGTTCGGGAGGGCGTTCGTGATGTGGTTGGCGAAGGCGTCCCGGCGGTCGGCAGGCACGTCGCCAGGGGACAGGGCGGAGTGGACACCTCCGAGGAGGTCGTCGAGGGTGAGGTCCACCTGGTACTGCTCCACGGCCTCGTGGACTTCGTAACCGGCGCCCGCCAGGGCCTGCGCGTAGCGGGCCTGGGTCGCCCTGTCGGTGCCGCACGTGGCCGTGACCGGTCGCTGGAACCAGGTCTCTAGGGCTGCGTGCAGACCGCGTGACCACTCGCTGTCTTGTTGCCAGAGGGGGACGCCGTTGGCGATGACGGCGAGGCCGCCCCCCGGGCGGAGCAGTCGCCGGGCCTGGCCGAAGAGCCGCTCGTAGTCCATGAAGTGCAGGGCCTGGGCGACGGTGACCGCCCCGACGGAGCCTGCGCCGACGAGGTTGACGAGAGCAGGAAGGTCTCCGTCCGTGCCGACGCACCAGACGACCTTGGCGGCGAGGGTGGCGTCGGTGCGTCGCCGGGCCAGGGCGAGCATGTCGGCTTCGGGATCCACCCCGATGACGAGGCGGACCCTCCGGGCGAGCGGGAGGGTGAGCAGGCCGGTCCCGCACCCGAGGTCGATGACGACATCGTCGTGAGCGAGACCGAGCGCGCTGGCCACGGCGTCCACCGTCGCCTCCCGGTAACCCCGGCGATACCGGACGTAGTAGTCGGCCGTCTCCCCGGCGAACGTGCCTGCCACCGCCGGAGTCTGCCCCGTCACCAGTGAACAGTCCAGCGACCGCCCGGCCAACCTGGCCTCCACGGCGCTTGCGGCCGCGTCGCAGCAGCGCCGGCGGAAGACCGGGTTGCCCGCCCCGGCGGCACGGGCCGCCGTCGGCGCGACCTGCGCGGCGATCGCCGAGGCATTCGCTGCAGCGGTCGCCGCAACATCAGCCAGGCCACCCACACCCCGATCGGCTGCCGGCCGACGACGAGTGCTCCCGCTGCCTTGACCGGGCCGAGTACCAGATCGTCACCGCCTGCGCCGAGGCGTGGTCGCATACGCTCAGCGACCTCGGACTGGCTGCCACAGCGCCGGTCGAGGTCCTCGCCAACCCGGTCTACATCGGCGTGGTGGAGTGGAACGGGGTCCAGTACCCGGGAACCCACGAGCCGCTGGTCACCCCCGAGGTGTTCCGCCGGGTCCAAGAACTGCTCGGCCCCCGGGCGGCACGAGGGACCCGCGAGCGCAAGCACCCGCACTACCCGAAGGGGCTGCTGCACTGTGGGGTGTGCGGCCGGTGCCTCTCGATCCCGCACTCCAAGGGCCGCTACACCTGCTTGTTCTGCCTGGGCCAGAAGAACGATCCGGCCGGCACCTGCCGGGAGCCCTACGTGGCCGCCGACGACCTCGAAGTCCAAGTCGAGGACCTCTACCGGCGCATCCAGCTCCCCGAGTCAAAGGCCCGGATCGGCTCGGTCATCGATACCGCCAACAGATCGGAA
>JAKARG010000566.1 GCA_021819345.1 Actinomycetes bacterium
CTGGCGCTCTGCGAGCGGAGCCGGCACCTGGCGCGCTACGCATGGCCGATGCGCCTAGTCCCGATGCTGTCGCCCCCCGAGCCGGCACCGCCGAGCTCGGACTGGTACCTGGTGCGCTCCGGTGAGGTGCTGGCCGTCGGCGAGGGCTCTCCACCGACCCGGCCGGCCGGCCCTCCGCCGGCCCTGGCGGCGAGCACCGACACCGATGCGGTCTTCCTCGGGGTCGCCGGCGCCCGGGCCTGCTGGGCGCAGGGGGTCTCGGAGGGCACGCCTGCGCCGCCGGGGACCCGGTGGATCCCTCTGCGGGCGCTCGGCTCGATGCTCGACGAAGGCGAGTGGAGCATCGCCGGGCGGGCAGTGCAGCTCGTCGAGTGGCAACGCACCTCGCGGTTCTGCGGTCGCTGCGGGGCCGGCACCGCCGGCGAGCGGGGCGAGCGGGCGATGCGCTGCCCCGCGTGTGGGCTCTCGGTCTATCCCCGCCTGTCGCCGGCGGTGATCGTCGCGATCGAGCGGGGGCCGGAGCTGCTCCTCGCCCGCAACGCCTCGTTCCGGGGGCGGATGTTCTCGACCCTCGCCGGCTTCGTCGAGCCGGGTGAGACCCTGGAGGAAGCGGTGCGCCGGGAGGTCGCCGAAGAGGTCGGCGTCGAGCTCGGCGCGGTCCGCTACTTCGGCAGCCAACCCTGGCCGTTCCCGCACTCGCTGATGGTGGGCTTTCGCGCCGAGTGGGCCGCTGGCGACCCGGTCGCCGACGGCTACGAGATCGCCGAAGCGCGCTGGTTCGGGCCCGGGGGCCTGCCGGAGCTGCCCCCACCACTGAGCATCGCCCGCCGCCTGATCGACTCCTGGGTCGAGGACCAGGGGCGGGGGGTCGAGGCCTGAGCCCGGCCGGAGGACCAAGAGCCCGTCGCCACGGCTCCGCGCCGGACCTGCGCCAGGGCCGGGGGCCCCTCGGCTCGCCCTGGTGCCCACCTGACCGCCCGGTTCGCGGGCAGCCGGCTCGGCGCCCTCGGCGCGCTCAGCGCGGCTGCTGCAGCGGCCAGGGGGACACGAAGGTCAGCACCCGCTGGCCGAGAGAGACGTGGCTGCCGGGCTCGAGCGGCTCGGGCCGGAAGGGGGTGAGCCGCTCCCAGTCCTCGGTGCCGGCCCGGACCAGGTGGGTGCCGTTCGCCGACCCGCGATCGGTGATACTCGGCTCCCACCCGGAGATCCGGATCTCGGCGTGCACGGGCGCGAGGCTGCCGACGGGCGAGGTCAGGCGGAGCACACCGAAGCGCCCCCTCGTGACCTCGGGGTCGGCTGCAGGGTCCGAACCGATGAGGAGGTCACCGTCCAGGCGATAGACGGTGCCGTCGTCGGCGAGGAGCACGCCGAGGGGTGGCCGGTGGCCCCTCTCCGAGGCCCGAGGAGTGATCGCCGCGCGGCAGCGGGCGCAGCGCTGGAGGGCGGGGTGGTTGGGGTGGCCGGCGGGACAGTAGGTGAGATCCACGATCGGACCGGACCCGGGAGCGGCTGGCTCGGCGACCCCGGGGAGGGGCCGGTAGCCCTGGGGCTCGGTCGATCCGAGGGCGACCAGCTCCGCACCTTCGGGCAGTGCGGGCGCGTCGGTCGGCTCGGGGACCGACCCTGGCCCTGCCGGGGTGCCACGCGAGAGGGGAGGAGCCGGGCTCGGCGGCGAGCCGGCACCGCCGGGATGGCCGGTGACGAGCATGAAGCCGCCGCCGGGAACGGTCCCTTCGACCAGGTCGTAGGGAGAGCCGGAGACGAGCCGCGGGGCTGGCGAGCCCGCCGGTCCGACCGCCACGAGGGGGTTCGGGACGAGCGGGACCCGTGCCCAGCCGACGTTCGGGGGTGGGGTGGTCGTCTCGCTCCCGTCCCAGAGCTGCGCCGGTCCGTGGAGGATGGCCACCCATCCGGTCTCGGCGGGACCGACGGCGGCAAAGGCGGCCTGGGGCTCGGGGTCCCGCCCGGCGAGGATGCCGGCCACGTGGTCGACGAGGAGCTGTCCTCCCCGCTCGGAGGGGCCGACGTTGCAAAGCGACTGGCGGAGGAACCCGACCAGGGCGAGCGAGGCGGTCGGCCCCGCCCAGGCGGTAACTCGGCCGGAGCGGATGACCGTTCCCGGTCCGACGAGGACCTCCACCCGGTCGCTCAATCTTCCAGCTCCTCGGGGCCTTCCAGCTCCTCGATGCGCTCGGCCACGGCCAGTGCCGAGTGGGGCCGACGGGCGGGGTCGGGGTCCAGGCACTCGCGGATCAGCTCCGCAGCCGGTCCCGGGGGGAGCGCCTCCAGGCGGGGGCTCTCGAGCAGTGCTCGCTGGGCCGCGGTCACGAGCGAGTCGCCGGCCAGGTCGGGGTGGAGCAGTGCTCCGCTCGAGCGGCGGTAGAGGAGCGCTCCGAGAGCGTAGACGTCCGATGCCCGGGTCGCGCCGGCGCCCCAGAGCCGGTCCGCCTCGACGCCGTCGAGCTCGACGGGGTGACCGATGCGGGCGACCTGCGGTGGGAGCCCCGTAGCGGCCCGCCAGGGCAGGTCGAGCAGAGATC
>JAKARG010000567.1 GCA_021819345.1 Actinomycetes bacterium
TCTCGTGTTCGAGCCGAAGCAGAAGGCCTCGACCTCCGAGGACCTCGGCCTCACCGCGTTCCGCCAGGGCAGGACGGTCGGAGTGGTAGAGGTGGTCGAGAAGACCGCCCGCGACGCCAAGGGGATCGCGACGACCGAGCACCTCGCGATCGCCGTGAGCGCCGTCGAGGACGCCCACCTGGTGGCAGTGACGCCGGGGTTCACCCTGCGGGTCACCCGCTACCCGACGCTGACGTCGGCAGTGTGGATCGGGGGCTCGTTGCTCGTCGCGGCCCTCGCCGGCCTGGTCCCGCCGGTCGCAGGAGCAGCGCTGCGTCGACGACGCGAGCGCAGGGCGAAGGTGGTGCCCGGGCACCCCGGCATCACCAAGAGGAAGCTGTAGCCGCCCTCCTCCGTTCGCGCTCGGGGTGCCTCAGGCCGGCGGCTGCAGGCGACGGTCGACGATGCTGAGCAGCCGGTCGGAGGCGGCGAGCACGTCCGGGTCGTGGCTGGCCACCACCGCGAGACCGCCGGCGTCGATGTGGTCCCGGACCGCCCGGACGACGATCGAGCGGTTGTCGGCGTCGAGCTCCGCCGTAGGGTCGTCGAGCAGCAGCACCGGGGCACCGGTAGCGAAGGCCCGGGCGAGGCCGACCCGCTGACGCTGGCCGCCCGACAGCTCGGTGGTCAACTGGTCGGCGGCACCGGCGAGACCGAAGGTCTCCAACCATCGGCTCACCGGACCGGCCAGTTCGCCACGGCGGAGGCGACGCCTTCGCAGCGGTAGCGAGACGGTCTCCGCCGCGGTCAGCTCGGGGGCGAGGACCTGGTCCTGCTCCACCAGTGCCCGCAGGCCGGACCAGGACGCCCCGATGGGTCGGCCGCCATAGTCGACATGGCCGGAGGTCGGACGCAGGAGCCCGGCGAGGACGGCCAGCACGAGGCTGCTGCCGGTGCCCGAGGGAGCGTCGATGACGACCAGCTCGCCGCCGGCAACGCCCAGCACCGCCTCCTCGAGCACCACGGCGCCCGGCGGGCGATAGGCGAAGCGGGCCTCCAGGGCCTCGGCTCGGGATGCCACCTTCAGCGCTCCCGGGGCCGGAGCTCGACGTGGTCGTCGCGCACAGCGACGGTCACCAGGGAGCCCGGGGGCACGAGGCCGAGCGCCTCGGGCGGCAGCTGCAGGGAGCCGTCGGGCGCGACCACCGCGAAGTCGGCACCATCGAGGCCCTCCGAGCCGACGCGCCCGTCACGGATGGTGATGGTGCGGCCGACCGATCCGGCGACGACCGCGTCGTGGGTAACGAGCACGACCGTCGTCGGGAACCGGGAGGTGAGGGTGCCGATCGCCTCGAGCACCCGGTCCCGGGCGCCGGGCTCCAGGCGGCTCGTGGGCTCGTCGAGCAGGAGCAGACCGGGCAGCGGTGCCACGCCGGCGACGAGCGCAGCCAGCTGCTGGGCACCGGGGGTGAGGCTGGCGCAGGGGCGCTCGGCGAGCTCTGCCACCCCGAAGACCTCGAGCAGCTCCCCGGGTGACATCGCCAGAGCGCGACCGTGGGCAGCGGCCCCCCGCTGAGCGAACCAGAGGTTCTCCGCGACGGTGGCGTAGCCGAGCAGGTTGTTGGTGGCTCCCTGGACGACCAGGGAGACGTCGAGGGCCCGGTAACGGTTCAGCCTCGCCGCTCCCATCCGACCGACGTCCTCGCCCCCGACCAGGACCTGGCCAGCCGAGGCGGCGAAGGTCCCGGCGAGCAGGCCGATCACCGTCGACTTCCCGGCGCCCGAGGGGCCGAGGAGCGCGACCGAGGTCCCGGGAGAGACGGTCAGGTCGACCCCGCGCAGGGCGACGACGTCCCCCTGGGCCGAGGGGTAGAGGTGCACCACGGAGCGGAGGGCGACCGCCGAGCCGGCACCTGCGGCCGGGACGGCCGAACCAGGGATCGCCGGCTCCGGACCGGAGCTCACCTCGGCGCCCTCGTGACCCCGGAGCCGGAGGCCCCGAGCACCCCGAGGGTCGCCCCGACGCTCAGGAGCGCGAAGGCGAGGGCGAGGGCGAGGACCACCCCTAGGAGCGGTCCGGCAGCCACGGCCCGGACCAGGGGGACGCCGCCCGAGCCGCCGACGAGCTCGGGGAGGGAGGCGAGCGCCAGGGCCGATGCGCCGTAGCCGGCGACCCCCCCGACGAGCAGCGGCACCCCGAGGCTGACGGCGTTCTCGATCGCGACCACCCGGCGCAGGACGGGAAGGTCGGCGCCAGCGACCAGGAGGGCGTGGAGGCCCGCCCGTCGCCTGCGGGCGCCCGAGACGAGGACGAAGCAGGTGGCACCGAAGGCGAGCAGCATCGCCGCGACTCCGGCCCCGAGGACGAGCACGTAAGCGGCGGCGACCGCAGTCCGGTCGAGCTCGCCGAGGCGGGACGCAGCGGTGCTCATCCCTTCCAGGCGGACCCCGGAGCGGGTGAGGCGACCGAGCACCCCGGCTGCGCCCGGCCCGTGCAACCAGACCTGCTCCACGGCCTCGGAAGCCCCGCTCTGCGCCAGCCGGGCGAAGCGGAGAT
>JAKARG010000568.1 GCA_021819345.1 Actinomycetes bacterium
CCCCTCCTCCCACCCGACCCTCATCCCCCCGGCTCTCCACCTCGCCCGCTCCCCGCCCATACCCGCTCCTGCCCCCGGAGGCCGCCCCGGAGGCGCTGATCGGCGACAATGGGTAGGTGCCCAGGGCGATCTGGAGCGGGACGGTCAGCTTCGGGCTGGTCAACGTGGGGGTCAAGCTCGTGACCGCCACCTCGCCCAAGGACGTCCGCTTCCACCAGCTCCATGCTGCCGACGGGGCCCGGGTCCGCCAGCGACGGGTTTGCTCGCTCGACGGCGCCGAGCTCGAGGCCGCCGAGATCGTGAAGGGCTACGACCTCGGCGGTGAGCGTTTCGTGGTCGTCGAGCCAGGGGAGCTCGAGGCCCTCGACCCCGAGGGCGACCGGATGATCGCGATCGAGGAGTTCGTCGACCTGGCGGCCATCGACCCGCTCTACTTCGAGCACAGCTACTACCTGGTACCGGACGAGCGGGCGACCAAGGCCTACGCGCTGCTGGTCGAGGCGATGAGCCGGACGGCGAAGGTGGCGCTCGGGAGCTTCGTGCTGCGCACCAAGCAGTACTGGGTCACCCTCCGACCCCACGACGGGGTGCTGGTGCTCGCCACCATGTACTACTCCGACGAGATCGTCCCCCTGGCCGAGCTCGGCGTGCCCGGTGTGGCCAAGACCGCGCCGAGCGAGCGGGAGCTGGCGATGGCGACCCAGCTCGTCGAGTCGCTCTCCGGCGGCTTCGATCCCTCCCGCTACCGCGACGAGCATCGCGAGAGGGTCCTTGCCTTCCTTGCCGCCAAGGCCGAGGGAGGCGGCCTGCCTTCCGTTGCAGCGCCGGCCCCCGTGGCCCCCGTGGTCGATCTGATGGCCGCCCTCGAGGCCAGCCTCGCGGCCGCACGCCACCGCTCGGGGGCCGGCGAGGCGGAGGGCAGGGCGGTGGAGAGCGCGTGAGGCCGCCGGCTCGTGGCGGCCGCCACGGTCGCCCGCGCGTTCTCCGGAGCGCAGTCGCCCCGCCGGCCGGGCACAGGGCCGATGCGTGAGCCGGGACGGCCGGGGCGTGAGCCGGCAGGGCCGAAGCGTCGAAGTCGGTGGTCGCACGCTGGACCTCGGCAACCTGGACAAGGTCCTATGGCCTGCGACCGGCTTCACCAAGGGCCAGATGGTCGACTACTACGCCCGTGTCGCTCCGGTGATGCTGCCCCATCTGGCGGCTCGCCCGGTGACCCTCAGGCGGTGGCCGGACGGGGTGGAGGCGGGGTCCTTCTTCGAGAAGAACTGCCCGTCGCACCGGCCGGCGTGGTTGCCGACCATCGAGCTGGGGGAGGTGGCCTACTGCTCGCTCGCCGAGCCGGCCGCCCTGGTGTGGACCGCCAACCTTGCGGCGATCGAGCTGCACCCGACGCTGGCTTCGGCGCCGGAGCTCGGCCGGCCGCGGGCCGTGGTCTTCGACCTCGACCCGGGGGAGCCCGCCGACCTGCTGAGCTGCGCCAGGGTGGCCCTGGTCCTGCGGGGAGCGCTCGACCACCTCGGTCTCGTCTCGTGGGCCAAGACCTCGGGCAGCAAGGGACTGCAGCTCTACGTGCCCACCAACACCGCGGTTGGCTTCGAGGAGACCCGAGATCTCGCCTTCCGGCTGGCCCGACTGGTCGAGGCCGCCCACCCCGAGCTCGTGGTCACCACCGCCGAGCGGCGCCTGCGGACCGGGAAGGTGTTGATCGACTGGGCGCAGAACCATCCGAGCAGGACCACCGTGTGCGTGTACTCGCTGCGGGCGTGGGCGACTCCTTCGGTCTCGACCCCGGTCGGTTGGGACGAGCTGGAAGCCGCTCTGGAGGACGGAGACCGGGGAAGGTTGCGCTTTTCGCCCGACGAGGTCCTGCGGCGCATCGAGCGGCGCGGAGACCTGATGGCTCCGGTCCTCGAGGTCTCACAGGAGATCCCCCGCCTCGGTTGATCGGGCGCGCTCGGCCAGCCTCTTTGATCCGGCAGGGGCGATCCGGACCCGTTGCCCGTCGGGCGGGCAAGATGGATCGGTGGCTGTCGGCGTCCGGGCCGATGCCAGGTCCGACTCGCAGGGTGTCGTCGCCCTCTGCCGGGAGGAGGGCTGGGGCGCATGGGGCGGGTGGGGCGCCGACGGGCGCGTGGGGCGCCGCCCCCGAGCGCGCCCACCGCTCGATGACCGCCGGCGGCGAACCACCCGAACCACAGCAGACCCCGGACGGATGGCAGCCGAAGGAGCCCCGAGCGATTGGTCAGGCGGATCAGCGAGTAGACCACCAGCACGGCGAAGGGCACGGCGGCCACCACCACACCGACGGCGACGTCCCCGCCGCGGGTGTGGCCACCGATGTCGCCGGCCAGCCGCACGAGCGGGACGGCCACGACGCGACAGACGATCCAGCCGACGATGACCGAAGCGAGCGCCCCGTAGTGGTGCCGCGACACGCTCCCGAGGATACCGCCACCCTGTTGGTGGGACCCCGCGGCCCCCACCGCCGGGCCCGCGGCGCCGCGTGTACAGTGTCCGTCTCGCGCGA
>JAKARG010000569.1 GCA_021819345.1 Actinomycetes bacterium
GCCACTGCCATCGCAACGGCCACCGTGTTCTCCGGGGCGTCGTAGACCAGATAGCGCGGCAGCCACTCCGGGTCGAACTTGGCGTTGAACCGCCAGAGCGACTCGATCTGCATCGAGTCACCCATCCGGCGGAGCAGCCAGGCTTGGGCTCGCTGGGTGAGGCCCTCGCCGGCCTCCCCGGCGATCACCGCCCGCATGGTCGCGAAGTTGAGCCCCAGGCCGCTCCTGCCCTCTGCGGCGAGGTGGCGGATGGTCTCGACCACCGCGAAGTCGATCAGGCCGTTGGGGTGCTCGCCGTCGTCCCTGCGCATCAGGTCGAGCGAGTACCCGCCGATCCCGGGGGCCGGCACGTACTGGCAGAAGGCCACCGGCTCCCCCGAAGGGGCGTGCACCACGGCGAGCAGCAGGCCGGTGTCGGCGGGGTCGAAGATCCGGCCGAGGGTCATCGAGAACCCCCGCTCGACGTCGCCCCGACGGCTGCGGGTCATCACCTCCCGGAGCTTGACCTGCAGGTCGGCGTCGAGCTCGGAGGGGTCGTGGAAGCTGATCGTGTAGCCGTACTTGGCGACCCGGTTGACCGCCTGGCGCAGGCCCTTGAACCGTCCACCCCCCAGGCTGAAGCGCTCGGTGCGCACGACCCCCTCGTCACCGATGTAGATGGTGCGCATCCCGGTCGCCTGGTAGATGGGAAGCCATTCTGCCCCGGCGCCGAGGCACCCGAGGATCCAGCTCTGCGCGTCGGCGAAGTGGCGGAAGGCACGCCACGCCGGCTCTCGCTCCGGCAACGGCCCGACCGGGTCGGGCGACACCAGGCACACTCCGCCGTAGACGCCGTAGGCGATGACCGTGTCCCCCCAGAAGAACAGCTCCTTGTCGGAGCGCAGGGCGAAGTAGTCGAGGGTGCCTCGACCGTGGCGCGAGACGATGTCCCGGGCCCGTTCCAAGGAAGCGGCGGGTCCGTCCTCGTTGCCCGGGTGGCGGCGACGCGCGACGACCGGGCGGAAGACGATGGCGGCAAGGAGCAGGGCGAGCCCGGCTGCCGCAGTGGCCATCGTCGGGTCGACGAAGCGGTCGATGACCCCGGGAAGCGGCACGTTGCCGAGCCCGACCATGCGCTCGAGGGTCGCTTGGAAGGCTCGCACCCAGCCGATCGAGAACCGGGGTGGGACCCGCAGGTGCAGGTGCCGGGTGCGGTCCAGGTGGCGCAGGTGGTGGGCCACGATGGTCCGGATCCTGGCCCCGAGCTCGATGCCGGCGGTCCCGGCGACGACGGTGAGCGCCGCGGTCCCGAGCCAGCCGAGCACGTCGCGCCGGAGCCTCGGACGGTCGGCGGCGGCTGCGAAGTCGGCCCGGTTGACCCAGAGGAAGGCGGCGACGGCGAGGGCCACGGTGGCCTCCTCGACGTCGACTCCCTTGACCACGTTGGTCACTGCGCTCAGCACGAGGATGGCGAGCGTCGCCGCCCACGCCCGGCGTTGGCCGCGCCGGACCCCCCGGGCCAGCATCAGCAGGGAGACGCCGGCGATCGCGGTGAGGGCGGCCGCGGTCTCGGGCACGACGAGCGGGACGATCTCGCGGATGAGCCCGAGCCGGTCGCGCAGTGGCTCGGAGAAGGCCGACACGAGCGACACGAGGGCTGCGACTGCGACGAACAGCGACGACCACCGCCGGACGCGCCGCCGGCGCAGCTGGCCGCTCGGCTCGGCCGGCCAGCTCTCCCCGAGGGGGAAGGAGCCGACCTGCTCGGGGCGCAGGTCCTGGCCTCCCGAGTCTCGTGGACGCCTGGTGCACACCCGCTCTGCGACGGTCGCCCCCGGCAGCGCCCTCCGGGCGAGCACGAGCCTCACGTGCAGGGTCCCTCCGCCCTCGAGCTCGAGCCAGGAGACCTGGCGTAGGGGGACGAAGGCCGGTGGCAGCCCGAGGCCGGGAAGGCGGGGGGGCGCCTCGGTGACCACGTCGGCGAGGCACCCCGGGTTGGCGTAGAACCCGCACACCAAGTCGGTGAGCTCCGCCCGGCAGGTGTGGCCGGTCACGAGCCCGTCGTAGCCGCTGGCGATCAGGCTCCGGGCCCGGTCCCGAGCGGCTCGGTTGGGCTCCCTCGGCCCGATCCCGATCGAGACCCCGGCGAGGGCCCGCCAGGTCCGCTGGAGCGCGCCGATGACCACCGCGACGAGCAGGGCCACCTCCACCACGATGGCGAAGGCCAGCAGCACGAAGCGCGCATGCCCGGGCCCGACGAAGTGGGTGCGGGCGACGGTGGCGAGCCGCACCGGCACGCGCAGGACGATCGCGACGACGATGGGCACGAGCAGCAGCCACGCTCGGCTCCCGAGGAGGCGGTAGACGAGGCGGGAGGCGACGAAGCTCGGGAAGGCGGCCTGGTCGTCGAGGGCGTCGGCCCCTTCGAGCCAGTCCCGGCCGAGACCGCGACGCGCCAGACGGGCAAGCAGGGAGCGCTGTGGCCCCTGGCGGGCTCCGCCCGGGCCGGGCGGGGCGTCGGGGCGGTCGTGGTTGTGGTCGTTGTA
>JAKARG010000570.1 GCA_021819345.1 Actinomycetes bacterium
GGGGCTCGGCGACGTCACCGTCGGCGGGCTGACCGGCCTCCTGCTCGGTTGGGTGGGATGGCCGGCGGTCGAGGCCGGGGTGCTGCTCAGTTGGGCGATCGCGCTCGTCGCCGTGGTGGTGCTGCGTCACCGTGCACGCGGCCGGGTGGCGGCGGTCCCGGCCGTGCCGTTTCTGTGGCTCGGTGCGCTCGTCGTGATCCTCTCGACCCGCTGAGCCTGGGTCGGGCTGCCCGGAGGGGGACCCGCTGGCGAGGTTGTGGTTGTGGGGGTTCTGCTCTTGGAGCAGCACTGATGGAGTACGCTTGGCGGCGATGACGTACAGTTCGCGCTCGTGCTGGTGGTGGCCGCGCTAAGGCGGTCAACACGCGCACAGCTGCGACACGGACCGCCTCCGGGCGGTCCGCTTTCGCGTCGAGGGGACAGGAACGCTCCGGAGGCCCACACCACCAGGAGGCTCACCAGTGTCCCGTCCCACCACCGCTTCGCCGTCGCTCGAGGTCGCCGAGCGTCGTAGCCGCGCGCTCGCAGCCGCCGTCGAAGCGCACCCGAGAGCGCATCGGGTGCTCACCGGGGACCGGCCGACCGGCCCGCTGCATGTCGGTCACCTCTTCGGGACGCTCCTCAACCGGGTGCGCTTGCAGGATCTCGGCGCAGAGGTCTTCGTGCTCGTCGCCGACTACCAGGTCCTCACCGACCGGGAGGCACCGGCCGACCTGGCAAGCGACGTGCTCGGCCAGGTTGCCGACTACCTGGCTGTCGGCATCGACCCCGGTCGGGCCACGATCTTCGCCCACAGCCAGGTGGGCGGCCTCAACGAGCTGCTCGTGGCGTTCCTGAGCGTGGTGAGCGTGGCCGAGGTCGGCCGGAACCCGACGGTCAAAGACGAACTGGCGGCCGCTGGCGGCGGCGCGATGAGCGCCCTCATGTTCGCCTACCCGGTCCACCAGGCCGCCGACATCTTGTTCTGCCACGCGAACGTCGTCCCGGTCGGCAAGGACCAGCTGCCGCACCTGGAGCTGGCCCGGACCGTCGCCCGCCGGTTCAACGACCGCTACAGCCCGACCCAGCCGTACTTCCCCGAGCCCGAAGGGCTTCTCAGCACAGCTCCGCTGCTGCTCGGGGTCGACGGGCAGAAGATGAGCAAGAGCCGGCGCAACGCCATCGCCATCTCCGCCAGCGAGGACGAGACCACCGCGCTGGTGCGCTCCGCCAGGACCGACGCCGAGCGCCACGTCAGCTACGAGCCCGAGCGCCGCCCCGAGGTCGCCAACTTGGTGCTGCTGGCCGCCATGTGCCTCGACGAGGCGCCCGGCCAGGTCGCAGAGGCTGTCGGTCCCGGCGGGGCAGAAGCGTTGAAGGCCACGCTCACCGACGCGCTCAACGACCGCCTCCGGCCCATCCGCCGTCGACGCCAGGCGCTCGCCGCCGACCCCGGCTACTTGCGCGAGGTCCTGGCCCGGGGCAACGAGCACGCCGGCGAGATCGCCGAGAGGACGCTTCGGCAGGTGCGAGAGCTGATGCACATGGTCTACTGACCAGGCCGCCACCGAGCGGTGCCGGTGCCAGGACGGCTCGTCGCCGGGTCGGTGGCTTGATCTGGGAGCGGCCGAGGCGCGCGCATGTCGCGTCATACGTCTCGATCCGCTCTGAGATCCCACACAGCCCATCGCGCTTGCGTTCTCGTGCTCCACGCTCAGGAGCCCATCGCCTCACGGATCAACGCGACGCGGTCAGCCAACCCCCGCCGTTCGGCTACGGCCAGCTGCAGCTCGAGGCGAGGGACCAGGATCTGGTGGCCGCGCCAGGTGACGGGCTCGAGGTGGGATTCGGCGGTGTCTTCTTGCTCGTGGGGAGGCTGGTGCCCGCTCGGGTGGGCGCCGGCCAGCCATTCGACGAGGACCCCGGCGAACGCCCGAGCACCTGCGTCGGCCACCCAGCCGGTCATGTGGGTGAGCGGCTCGACGAGATGGTCTCCGAGCAGCTCCGCGGCGAGGGCGGCGTCGTTGACGTGGACGTCGAGGTCGCCCGGCTCGATCGCGATGCCTCGCACCGCAAGGGCGCCGCTGCCGTAGAGCCACCAGCGAAGCGGGCTGTCCTCGGCTCGTGAGGCGAGCAGCTCCAGCCCTTGCTCCCAGTCGATCGGCTCGAGCCGAGCGCTTTGGCGCACCATGGCCTCGACATGGCGGCTGAAGCGCTCGAAGATCGCCTCCACGTCGGGGGCCGCATCCAGACGACGGGCGAAGGTGCGAGCGTCGGCGTCAGGCTGCCAGCCCATCTTCACCAAACGCTGTTGGTAGACGGGCACGGTGGTGCGCGCGACGAAGTCGACCTTGGCGTCTCCTGCGCTGGCCGGTCGGCGAAGTTCGGTGGCGATCGACACGGCAGACAGGTTGCTCAGGCCGTCGCGACCACGGCGTTGATGATCACCGCGTAGCAGCGGTGCCAGGCAACCGAGCCGAACCCTGCATCCCGGAGTAGGCGGTTGCAGCGCTGCTTGGTCCGGGCCTTTCCCCGCCGGCT
>JAKARG010000571.1 GCA_021819345.1 Actinomycetes bacterium
GTCGAGACACCCCTCGAGCAGATGGACGCCCTCACCTGGGCGGGCCCGGCCAAGCTTGTTGTGAACCAACTGCGGGTGGTTGGACTCCAAGAGCTGTGAGCTGGACCAGGTGACCTCCACACCTGCGGCAAGATCGTGCTGATCTCCTGAGAGCTTCCCGAGAGCCCGGGACGGCACCTGCGGCGAGCTGGGCGGTGTGCTGGGGAGCGGACCGGGGGCTCCCGGGTTCGACGACAGGAATGTCATCGCACACTACTACTCCAAACGATTGAATCACATCACAAACAAGGAGCGTGCCATGGGCTACATTTTCCCCGTCGACGTGAAGGATCTGTGGGCTGAACGGACGCGCCAGTTCGTCGCCCTCGGCACGGCGAAGGAGGACATCGACCGCCTGACCCAGACCATCACGGACATGTGGGGCGACGCGCCGGGCAGCTGGTCCTGCGAATGGAGCAAGCTCGCACAACGGTACGCGCAGGGCGATCAGCCGTATCGCGCCATGCTCGCCTACGGCGGGGCCCACTTCCCCTGTCTGGCCGACGAGGCCAAGGTCACCGCGCACCAGCACCAGCTCGAGCAGTACATCGAGGCATCCAAGGATTTCCCGGTGGCCTTCGAGCGACGTGGGGTGAATGCGCGATATCAGGGCGGGGTCGTCGAGGTCCCGGTGCACATCCTCAGCGAGACCGACGCCACCGAGGACACGCCGGTGCTGGTGGCCACCGGGGGGGTCGACACCTACAAGATGGACCTGCACCAGATGTGGGTCACCTACGTGCTCGGCGCGCACGTACGGGTTGTCGCAGCCGACATCCCCGGGACCGGAGAGCTCGCCGATGTCCCTACGTCACGGCCGTCGACCGAGATCCTCGACCAGGTGGTCGCGTTCGCGCGGACGCTGACGACCGGGAAGACCGGCCAGCTCGGGGTCAGCTTCGGTGGCTACTTCTCGGCGCACGCCGGCCTGACCGGAGTCGTCGACGCCGCCGTGGTCGTAGGCGGCCCGGTCTCCAACACATTCACCGTCGCGAACATCGACGCTTTGCTGTACGGCATGCGAGACATCCTCGGCAACGCCTACGGCTTCGCCGAGGTCCCCACCAACCAGCAGCTGGTCGAGGTCACCGGCAGGTTCATGCTCGACGACCTGCTGGCCAACGACAGCAATTGCCCCATGCTCGTCATCAACGGCGACCAGGATGTCCACGTTCCGATCACCGACGCGCAGATCTTCGAGGGCCGCCCCGACACCGACGTCGTCCTCATCGGCGGCGGGACGCACTGCGCGCTGAACCGGCTCGACCTGCTCCAACCGATCGTCACGCAGTGGCTGACCTCACACCTCCACGCACCAGATGCATCCTCGGCGACCTGAGGCCGGTACCACTCCCGGGCGGTGACGTGATAGCGCTCTATTGCATATTGGGTGCCGGGAGGAAACCTACTGTAGTGTCGCTCGAGTAACCTCCTGGTTGTGTTAGCTCTTCGGGAATCAACCATGCTCCGGCTGCGCTCGAGCTGGTCCCAGGCCAGCGCCTCGTGTTGGAAGGCTCGGTGAAGTCGACGAACAGCTCGTCGATCTCCGGCTCTCCTCACTGATCCGTGGGTGGTTGGGGCTGGTTGACGAGGAGGCTGACGCGGTGGTCGCCTCGGTTCGGCCCCGACGGGGTGGTCGGCTGGTCTGCGGGCGCTGTGGTCGGCCGTCGGCCCGCTATGACCGGGGTGAGGGCCGGCGGCGGTGGCGGACCCTCGATCTGGGCGGGGTCCGCTGCTATCTCGAGGGCGACGCCCCACGGGTCGTGTGCGACATCCACGGGGTGATCGTCGCCAAGATGCCGTGGGCCCGCCACGGCGCAGGCCACACCCGGGCGTTCGATGATCTGGTGGCGTGGCTGGCGGTGCAGTCCTCCAAGACGGCGGTCTGCGAGCTGACCCGGATCGCCTGGGCGAGTGTCGGGGCGATCATCGCCCGTGTCGTCGCCGACGCCCGGACGGCTCGTGACCCCTTCGACGGGCTGACCCGGACCGGGATCGACGAGATCTCCTACAAGCGCGGCCACCGTTACCTCACCGTCGTGGTCGACCACGGCTCGGGCCGGCTGGTCTGGGCGGCGGTCGGGCGGGACAAGGCCACCCTCGCCAAGTTCTTCGACCTCCTCGGTGCCGAGCGGGCCAAGAAGATCAAGGTCGTGACCGCAGACGCGGCCGGCTGGATCGCCGACGTCGTCGCCGAACGCTGCCCCCAAGCAGTGCTGTGCATCGACGGCTTCCACGTGATCCAGTGGGCGACCGACGCCCTCGACGTCGTCCGCCGGGAGACCTGGAACGCCGCCCGGCGGTCGGGGATGCGGGCACATGCCCGCGACCTCGAGGGCGCCCGCTACGCCTTGTGGAAGAACCCCGAAGACCTCACCGACCGCCTGGCCGCGAAGCTCGCCTGGGTCGCCGAGGTCAACCGTGGCCTCTACCGGGCCTACCTGCTGAAAGAGCAGTTGCGGGCGGTCATCGC
>JAKARG010000572.1 GCA_021819345.1 Actinomycetes bacterium
CGCAGGTCAGTCAACTAGTCGTGTGCCTACGTTTTTCGGACTCTCCGAGCACCCGAAAGGCTCTGGCCAGGGACGATGTCTCACCGGACCCCCGAAAATGCCTACGAACTGCGGAACCCCGGCCAGGGGCTGCTTGGAGAGGTGGAGGTGGTCATCTGTGTGGGCTCCGATCACGCGAGGGTCGTCTCTAGAGACGTGGCCTCCGCCAAAGGGATGCAACTCGGAGCACGATGCATCCATCGGAAGCCACACACGTCTACAGCAATGACACCGAACACCGCCACATCCACGAAGGAGCCCATGTCATGCAGACCAGTCGAGTCCAGCTCGCCCTCAACGTCGACGACCTCGAAGAAGCCGTCGAGTTCTACACCAAGCTCTTCGACACCGAGCCAGCCAAGCGCCGCCCGGGCTACGCGAACTTCGCCGTCGTCGACCCACCGCTCAAGCTCGTGCTGCTCGAGAACCAAGGAGCGGGCGGCACCCTCAACCACCTGGGTGTCGAGGTCGCCTCGAGCGACGAGGTCGAGGCGCACGAGGCTCGCCTCGTAGGAGCAGGGCTTGTAGCCGACGAGGAGAAGGACACCACCTGCTGCTTCGCCCGCCAGAACAAGTTCTGGGTCACCGGGCCCGACGGGGAGCGCTGGGAGCACTACGTCGTGCTCGCAGACAGCGAGACCTTCGGCATCTCCTCCTCAGCTTCGGGCCCCGGGGCACGCGTCTGCTGCGCCGCAGCCCAGAGCTCGAGCGCAGCCGAGCAGGAGACGCAGATGGACGACACCACGAGCATCCGGGACGCCGTCAGGCGCCGCTACGCCGCGGCTGCCATCGAAGCCCGGGCCGCGTCGTCAGGGGCCGTGTCGTGTTGCGGCCCGTCCGCCTTCGGCGCCTGCGGGCCGACAGGACAAGGCGCGTTCGGAGCAGCGCTCTACGGCGAGGACGAGGGTGCCGCTGCACCAGGTGCCGTCGCGGCCTCGCTCGGCTGCGGCGTGCCGACCGCGGTCGCCGACCTTCACCCCGGCGAGGTCGTTCTCGACCTTGGATCGGGAGCCGGGGCCGACGTGCTGATCGCTGCACGGCGCGTCCAACCCGGCGGCCGGGCGATCGGGCTCGACATGACCCCGGAGATGCTCGAGCTCGCACGCTCCAACGCGGCCTCCGCCGGAGTCGACAACGTGGAATTCGTCGAGGGCTACTTGGAGGAGATCCCGCTTCCCGACGCAACTGTCGACGTGGTCATCTCCAACTGCGTGATCAACCTGGCAGCCGACAAGCACGTCGTGCTGCGAGAAGCCGCCCGGGTGCTCCGCCGGGGCGGTCGCTTCGCCGTCTCCGACGTGATCGCCGATCCGGGAATGGACGCCGAGACGCGTGCCGATATGGCCAAGTGGACCGGGTGCATCGCCGGCGCGCTCACCGACGACGCCTATCGGACAGCGTTGGCAGATGCTGGCTTCGAGCACATCGAGATCATCGAGACCCACCGCGTGCACGCACACGCCGCCGCTGCGGTCATCCGAGCGCAGCGTAGCGCCACGCCCAGCTCCCGCTGACCGTTGTTGGCGCCAGGTTCGCCCGTGACCGCCGGGGTCAGGAACCGCCAACCGTCTACGGGCAACCTCCAGCGCCGCATGGACCGAGATCCGGGACGTTCCCGCCAGACCCCGTCCGCAAGATCGCCCGGTACGGTCACGGGGCGCTTTCCACGACAGCTCCAGCCAGCGGGTCACCTTCACCACTCGAAACCGACCATGTTCGCCAGAGATCTCGGGACGGCCGGTTGAGCAGGGCAGTGCGTACGCATGCCCCATGCGTGCGTAGGCACGACCGCCTCGGAGGACGACATCGGCGAGGCGATCGCCACGTAACCGCAGCTCATCGGCCGCATCGCGCCGCGCACACCGTGCGTACGCGCGCATAGGCCGCGCTGAGCAGGTCCCGAGAAAAACGCCCGAGAAACGCGCGTCTCCGACGCGGACGCCAACACTAAAGTGCTGGTCGCAGCGTCGCGCACTTGAACGAGAGCGCGAGGAACCAAGAGGACTAGTGGCGGGGGTTCAGAACCATCGCACGACCATCGGGTTCCAGACCCGATGAAGCCGCTGGTCACGACGTCGTGCCTATGCACTGCATAGGGCACTGCCCTGCTCAATCGGGCCGGTGGTGCTCAGGGAGCCCCCGAGAAACGCTGCGCGCCAGGCGCTACGCGCTCTTCAGATATTGGCGCAGCGCTCTGCGGATGAGCTCGGACACCGTGACGCCCTCGGTCTGTGCCCGCCGAGCGACTTCGTCGCGAAGCTCGGGTTCTAGCCGCACCGACTCCACCGACTTGGCAGCGTCACCGAGCGGGGGACGACCAGGTCCCCGACGACGTCCCTTCAGCTGACCAGGCTCGTAGCCGCGCTCGGCTTCCTCGGCGAACCGCTCGATCATCTCGTCGGTGATCGGCTCGCCGCTCTTGGTGTGCCCGTAGGTGTGCTGATCGGTCATCATTCCTCTCCGAAGA
>JAKARG010000034.1 GCA_021819345.1 Actinomycetes bacterium
GACGGACACGTTGTTGTCGACCCCGAGCACGCGCTCCACGGCCACCTCGAAGACCTGGCCCGGCGCCGTCGCCCTCGCCACCGCCTCTTCGTAGCCGAGGGTCACGACCCATTGTCTACCGGCCCGCTGCCCACCGGGGCCAGCTCCGCACTTGCCGGACCAGCCGGTGCCCTCCGCCACCGGCAACCCGGCGCTCAGCGCCCACCGTAGAACGGGTGGGTGAGATCGTCGCGCCCCTCCACCAGGCGCTGGGCAGCCGCCGGGTCACGCCCCGCGGCTGCCTCCCGGGTGGCGGCCGCCACGGCCTGTCGCGCCGAGTGCTTCACGGCCGTCTCGTCCTCGGCGGCCGGGTCGATCCAAAGCGCAACGAACACGACCGTCTCCTGGTCGGCTCGGAGCAGCCCCTCGGAGACGCAGTCGAGCACCCCCTGGGCGGTCCCGACCGTGGCCGCCCCGAAGACGAGGGTCTCGGCGAAGCCCTCGACCGGGACCTTGTTGAGCAGGACTATCGGCGGGTTGACCGTCTCGTAGGACGCCTGGTCGGGCCCTACCGGCACGCCGATGGGGCAGAACCCGGGCGTCGGCGAGGCGAAGGCGGTGATCATCGCCGCAGCCGTGGGGCTGCCACGACGGGCGAGCACGACGTTGACGTGGACGCCGTTGGGCGCCTGTCCTCCCCACCCCTGCGAGATCCTGCCGTCGAGGTCGCGGTCGCCGGCGCTGTCCACCCCTCACCCTCCCCCGGGCCGCCGGGCGTCACCGCCGGGGGCCTCGGCCAGCGCCACCACGCCCCGGGCGAGCCGGCCCGAGACGAGGTCCGCGAAGCCGGCGTTGATCTCCTCGAGCGCATAGGTCCGGGTGACCAGCCGGTCGAGGGGGAGGCGGCCCTCGGCGTAGAGGTCGAGGATGCGGGGCATGTCGGAGTGCGGACGGCACGAGCCGTACAGGCTGCCGGTCACGACCTTCTCGTGGCGGACCAGGTCGGGCCCCGGCAGACTGACCACGGCCCCCACCGGCGGCACGCCCACGCAGACCACCGTGCCCCCCCTGCGGGTGAGCCCGAAGGCCTCGGCGACCAGCTCTGGCCGGCCGGCGGCCTCGATCACCACGTCGGCTCCCTCTCCCCCGCTCAGCGAGCGGACCAGCCCGGCGACGTCCTCGCCGCCGGGGTCGACCACGTGCGTCGCGCCGACCTCCGAGGCGAGCTGGCGCTTGGAGAACTCCGGCTCCACCGCCAGCACGTGGCGGGCGCCGCTGCAGCCCGCCGCCATCACCGCGCTCAGCCCGACACCACCGGCACCAAGGACCACGACGGTGCTCCCCGGCTCCACCCTCGCCCGGTTGACGACCGCACCGTAGCCGGTGGTGACCGCACAACCGACGAGCGCGGCGACCGACAGGGAGACGTCCTTGCGGATCTTCACGCAGGCGGCCTCGTCGACGACGGTCTCCTCCGCGAAGGTCGACAGGAACGAATAGTGGTAGAGCGGACTACCCCGATACGAGAGCCGCCGGGCGCCGGAGACCAGGGTGCCGGCGAGCAGTGCCGGGGTGGCAGTTGCGCAGAGGTTGGGACGGCCCGACTCGCAGTAGCGGCAGTGCCCGCAGCTCGGCACCCAGGAGAGCACCACGTGGTCCCCCGGGGCGACCCGCTCGACCCCGTCGCCGACGGAGCTCACCACGCCGGCGCCTTCGTGGCCGAGCACGCTCGGGGTGGGCGACGGGATCGCCCCGGTCATCGTGTGCCAGTCGCTCGCGCACAGCCCGGTCGCAGCGAGCCGGACCCGGACCTCCCCGGGGCCGGGCTCGGCGAGGTCCACCTCGACCACCTCGAGCGGATGGTTCTCCTGGAACAGCACCGCAGCCCGCATCGACCCTGCCTCCTATCGGCGGCCCCGACCGCTCGGCCGGGCAAGGAGCGAGACGACCTCTCTCCGCGCCGCGACACCCGGCCGGAGGTTACCCGCCGGAGAGCCCCGGCTCGGGTGCCGGACCACCTCCGGATCGGCTCAGTCCTGCCGCCACATCCCTTCCAGATGGCGGTTGACCGCCTGGAGGTCGAAGTGGCCGGGGTCGAAGGAGTCGCCGAAGCTCGCGATCAGCTCCTCGTGCTCGGGGTCGTCCTCGTCGGCAAGGGCATCGAGGAGGTGCTCGTAGCCGCTCGGGCCGCCGCAGTCCTCCGGCGGCGCCGCCCGGGCCCCGTCGAGGACCGCTATCGGGGGCTCGCCGGGGTCGAACGCCTTCACCGCCACCACCTCGACCAGGTGCTCCCAGCCGTCCCCGAAGTCGTAGTCGTAGTGCAGGATGCTGTCGGGAGGAGCCAGGTCGCCGAGGGTCGCCGAGGACTCGTCCTCCAGGTCCTCCCCCCAGCTCGGCTCGTCGGAGAGCCCGAAGGTCCGCTCCCCGATCCGCCACTCGTGGAGGTGGGCGTCCTGCCAGCCGAGAGCGACCTGCAGGACCCGGTGCAGGGCCGACAGGGTGATCGCGCTCGGCACCCGCAGGCGCCTCCAGACCGGAGGCGACACGTCGAGCAGGGTCACCCTCAGCTCGTGGACGCTGAGCCCGAGCCGCTCGGTCGAGGTCACCCGGCCAGCCTGTCACACGCCCGGCGGAGACCTGCGCCGACGGGCCGCCGGGTCAGCCACCCGCGTTGCCGGGTCAGCCACCCGCATTGCCGGGTCAGCCGACCGGGCCGCCGGGTCAGCCGGCCGGGCTCTGAGGGTCGAGCGCCCTGGTCCCGCCGTCGGCGACGTGCTCGCTCCAGCCGCGCCCGTCCCACCAGCGCAGCTCGTGGCGCCCACTCGGGTCCGGAGCCCACTGCGCAGGCACAGCCGGGGGAGGCGGGACCGCCTGGTAGGGCTGGTAGGGCTGGGGCACAGGAGCAGGGCTCGGCGCGCCGTAGCGCCTCGCCGGCAGTAGGGCGATGATGATCAGGCCGAAGATGCCGAGCAGGAACCCGAGGACGGCGCCGGTGCCGACCCGCCCCTTGGCTCGGCCGACCAGGGCCCCGAGCAGCCCGAAGACCACGGCGCTGAGCATCGCCAGGTCGTAGAAGGACATCGGAGACCAGGTTACCCACGGCCGGTGCCGAGCGGCACGGCGGCCCTCGGATCGGCGATCCCGGTCCAGGCGGCAGGCTCAGGGGTCGGCACCGGCGATCTCCAGGGCCTCGGTCCTCCACACCGGCTCGCCGGCGGCGTCCGAGCCGGCCAGGTCGACCACGCCGACGATCGCAGCGTCGTGCCAACCGGCCGGGTCGTCGAGCACCTGGCGGACCCGCCAGAAGCCCGGGTCTTCCTGCACCCGCAGCCAGGCGGCCGAGCGGGCGTCGGCGCCGGTCCCGATCGGCCCGTGCTCGGCGCGGTAGGCGTCGAGCCCGGCCGCCCAGCGCGACGCCGCCCAACCCCCGGGGCCCTCGGCCTCGGCCAGGCCGGCCACGTCCCCCCGGGCGGCCAGCTCGACTCGTCGAAAGGCCGCGTTGCGCACCATCACCCTGAAGGCCCGGAGGTTCGCCGTGACCGGCGGCGCCCCGCCCTGCGGCTCTCCGGGACCCCGGGACCCGGGCTGCCCGCCTCCGTCACCGCCACGCCCGCCCCCGTCCCCGCCACGCCCGGGCCAGCCCGGAGGGGCATCGCCAGGTCCGCCCGGCGCCGCAGCAGAGACCTCGGTGAGCAGGCGCCACTCGTCGAGCAGCGAGGAGTCGACCTGGCGGACCAGCTCCCCGAGCCAAGCGGTCAGGTCGACCAGCTCCTCGGTCCTCGCCTCCTCGGGGACCGTGCGCACGAGGGCCTTGTAGACCTCACCGAGGTAGCGCAGCAGGAGGCCCTCGGAGCGGGCGAGCCCGTAGTGGGCCACGTACTCGCCGAAGGTCATCGACCGCTCCGCCAGGTCCCGGGCCACCGACTTCGGCGCGATGTCGTGGTCGGCGGCCCAGGGGTGACGGGAGCGGTAGGAGTTGAACGAGTCGTAGGTCCACTCCCGGAGGGGCTTGGGGTGCTCCAGGCGGTCGAGGACCTCGAGGCGCTCCTCGTAGTCCACCCCCTCGGCCTTGAGCTCTGCCAGCACCTCCTTGCGCAGCCGCTCGAGCTGCGCAAGGAGGATCACCCAGGGGTTGTCGAGGGTCGCCTCGACCAGGCTGAGCACATCCAGCGCGTAGGTGGCCGACTCCCGGTCCAGGCCCGGCAGCGCCTCGAGGAGCCAGGGGCCGAGCGGGTTGTCGAGGGCGAAATCGGGCTGCAGGTCGGTCGTCACCCGGACCCGTCGACCGAGCTCGTCGGGCTCGGCGAGCACCTCGAGCGCGCCGGCGGCGAGCAGCGAGCGGTACAAGGCGATGCTCCGGCGGACGAGGCGGCGCTGCACCGGCCGGGGCTCGTCGTTGTCCAAGAGCAGCCTGCGCAGGTCGCCACAGCCGTCCCCGGGTCGGTCGAGCACCTCGAGCAAGGTGGCGTTGGTCACCTGGAGGTGCGGCACCAGGGGCTCGGGCGGGGAGGCGACCAGGCGCTCGTAGACCGCCTGGTCCCAGGCCACGAAGCCCCGCGGCGGCTGCGAGCGGACGATCCGGCGTAGCTTCTTCGGGTCGCCGGCAGCCTTCTCCACCGCCCGCTCGTTCTCGATCACGTGCTCGGGGGCCTGGACCGCCACCAGCCCGGAGGTGTCGTACCCCGGCCGACCGGCCCGGCCGGCGATCTGGTGCAGCTCACGGGCGCTGAGCAGGCGCGAGCTGGTCCCGTCGTACTTGGCGAGCCCGGTGAGCACCACGGCGCGAAGCGGCAGGTTGACGCCGACCCCGAGGGTGTCGGTGCCCACCACCACCCGCAGCAGGCCGGCCTGGGTGAGGCGCTCCACCAGCCGGCGGTACTTGGGCAACATCCCCCCGTGGTGGACCCCGATGCCGTGGCGCAGCAACCTGCCGAGCGTGCGACCGAAGCCGGGCGCGAAGCGGAAGGCCGAGATCGACTCCGCGATCGCCTCCCGCTGCTCCCGGGTGGTGATCGCCGCCGAGGTGAGCGCCTGGGCCTGGGCCACGGCTGCGGCCTGGGTGAAGTGGACCACGTAGAGCGGCGCCTGGTCGGCGGCGAGGAGCTCCTCGACGGTCTCGTGCAGGGGGGTGCGGCGGTACTCGTAGCGCAGCGGGACCGGGCGGACCGTCGAGCGGACCACGGCCACCGGGCGCCCGGTGCGCCGGCGCAACCCTTCCTCGACCCGGCGGGTGTCGCCGAGGGTGGCCGACATCAGCACGAACTGGGCATCGGTCAGCTCGAGCAGGGGGACCTGCCAAGCCCAACCCCGGTCCGGGTCCCCGTAGTAGTGGAACTCGTCCATCACGACCTGGTCGAGCGGCGCCGCCGACCCGTGACGGAGCGCCAGGTTGGCCACGATCTCCGCCGTGGCGCAGATCACCGGCGCGCCCGGGTTGATCGTCGCGTCGCCGGTGAGCATCCCGACCCGCTCCGCCCCGAGCTGGTCGCAGAGGGCGAAGAACTTCTCCGAGACCAGCGCCTTGATCGGGGCGGTGTAGAAGCTGCGCCTCCCGGTGGCGAGCGCCGCCACGTGGGCGCCGAGGGCCACCAGGCTCTTGCCCGAGCCAGTGGGGGTGTCGAGGACCACGTGGGACCCTGCGAAGACCTCGAGCAGCGCCTCCTCCTGGGCCGGGTAGAGCGAGAGCCCCCGGCGCTCGGCCCAGGAGATCAGGGCTGCGAAGCCGACATCGGGACCGACCCCCGCCTCGATGGCGCCGGCGAGGTCGGCGGCGTCCTCGGAGGAGCCGTTGCCGTGGCCCGTCGCAGGTTCGCTCGCCACCACGTGCCCCATCGTGGCCGAGCGGAGCGCCCGAGCGGCGAGCGCCCGGGCGGCGGGCGGCGGGCGGCGGGCGGCGGGCGGCGGGCGGCGGCCGACCGTGCAACGCCGGCCCGACCCGCCGGACCCGAAGGGGATCCATGCGCACCGGGGCGTCGGTAGCCTCGGAACGTGAGCTCCGACGACAGCGCCTTGGTGGAACGAAGCGTACGACTGGCGGCTCGCATCCAGGCCGAGGCCGACGCCGGCAGGGGCCGGGTCGAGCGTGCCCGGCAGGCCCGGGTGGCCCGACTGCTCGACGACCCCGAGGGTCTCGCCTTCACGATCGCGCTCACCGACGAGGTGCTGCGGATCCGGGACCCTTCGCGCGCCGCCCGACAGCTCCGCTCGCTCGTCTCGGGGCTCGGCTCGCCACGCTTCCTCGGCCCTCTCGACCGCACTCTGCTCCGGGTCGGTCTGGCCGCCGCCGAGCGCCTCCCGGAGCTCGTGATGCCCCTCGTCGCAGCACGCCTGCGCTCCGAGCTCGCCGGCTACGTGCTGCCTGCCGAGCCATGGCGCCTCCGGCGCTACCTGGAACGCCGGCGCGTCGAGGGGACCAGGGTCAACTTGAACCTGCTCGGCGAGGCGATCCTCGGCGACGCCGAGGCCGACCGGCGCCTGGAGGGGGTGCTCGGGCTGCTCGGCCGCAGCGACGTCGACTACGTGTCGGTGAAGGTGACCTCGATCTGCGCGCAGGTCAACCCGGCCGCCTTCGACGAGGAGGTGGAGCGGGTGGCGGTGAGGCTGCGCCGGCTCTACGACGAGGCGCTGCGGGCCCGGCCGGCGAAGTTCGTCAACCTCGACATGGAGGAGCACCGCGACTTGGGGCTCACCCTGGCGGTGTTCACCACCGTGCTCTCGGAGCCCGCCTACCGGGGCCTCGACGCCGGCATCGTGCTGCAGGCCTACCTCCCCGACTCGCTGCCGGCGCTCGGCGAGCTGGTGGACTTCGCCCGCAAGCGGCGAGCCGGCGGGGGTGGGCGGGTGAAGGTGCGCATCGTGAAGGGGGCGAACCTGGCGATGGAGCGGGTGGAGGCGGAGCTGGCCGGCTGGGAGCAGGCCCCGTTCGCCACCAAGGCCGAGGTGGACGCCAACTACAAGCGGATGCTCGACGTCGCCCTCGACCCGGCAAATGCCGACGCGCTCCGGGTGGGCGCAGCGAGCCACAATCTCTTCGAGCTCGCCTGGGCCCTGTCGGTCGCCGCCGAACGGGGGCTGAGCAGGATGCTCGAGATCGAGATGCTGGAAGGGATGGCGGGCTCCGCCGCCCGCCCGGTGCGCGACGCGGCGGGAGGGCTGTTGCTCTACGCGCCGATCGTGGCGCGCTCCGACCACGAGTCGGCGATCGCCTACCTGGTGCGCCGCTTCGACGAGAACACCGGGCCGGACAACTACCTACGCAACCAGTTCGCGATGCGCGTCGGCTCGCCGGCGTGGGAGGCCGAGCGGCGCCGCTTCGAGGAAGCGGTGGCCGCCAGGCACGAGGTGCCGCCCCCCACCCGGCGCACCCAGGACCGGTCGGCTCCGACGGCGACGAGGTCGGTCGTGGCGGTCCCGACCGCTTCCGCGGGCCCAAGCGTGGCCGTCCCTGCACCCTGCGCGACGAGCGGCTCCGCCGCCCCGCCGGACGGCTTCGCCAACGAGCCCGACACCGACCTCACCAGGCCGGCCAACCGCCGGTGGCTGGCCCACTACCTCTCGGCCCAGGCCTGGGACGCGGAGCAGGTGGTGCCGGCAGTGGTCGACGGCGAGGCGGTCGCCGAGCCGGCGAGCGGCGAGGGCAGGGACCCCTCCGATCCCTCCGGGCCCGGCTACCGCTACGTCGAGTCCCCTGTCGAGCTGGTCGAGCGAGCCGTTGGCGCCGCGGTGGCGGGCCGTTCCTCTTGGGCCGGCACCCCCGGGGAGGCGCGCGCCAAGGTCCTCCAGACGGTCGCCGACGTCCTCGCCGATCGCCGGGGGGAGCTCATCGCCGTCATGGCCGCCGATGCCGGAAAGGTCTTCGCCGAGTCCGACCCGGAGGTCTCCGAGGCCGTGGACTTCGCCCGCTACTACGCCCGGAGCGCCATCGAGCTGGACGAGGCCGGAGGGAGGTTCCGGCCCTACGGGACGGTCGCAGTGGTGCCGCCGTGGAACTTCCCCCTTGCGATCCCTGCCGGTGGGGTCCTCGCCGCGCTCGCCGCAGGCAACACCGTCGTCCTCAAGCCCGCTCCCGAGGCGGTCGCCGTCGGCTACGCCCTGGCGCAGGCCTGCTGGGACGCCGGCGTCCCCCACTCTGCGCTGCAGTTCGTGCCCTGCGCAGACGGTGAGGCGGGTCGACGCCTCGTCACCCACCCCGAGGTCGGAGCCGTGATCCTGACCGGCTCGTGGGACACGGCCAGGATGTTCCTCGGGTGGAGACCGGGGCTCAGGCTGCATGCCGAGACGAGCGGCAAGAACGCGATCGTCGTGACAGCAGCGGCCGACCTCGACCGGGCGGTGGCGGACCTGGTCCACTCGGCCTTCGGACATGCCGGCCAGAAGTGCTCGGCGGCGAGCCTCGCGATCGTCGAGGCGTCGGTCTACGACGACGAGCGCTTCCGCCACCAACTGGCCGACGCGGCTGCGACCCTGCGGCCCGGTCCGGCCCGGGAGCCGACGACCACCATCGGCCCGCTGGTCCGCCCGCCGGCCGGCCCGCTCCGCGACGCCCTGCACCACCTCGGGCCCGGGGAGAGCTGGCTGCTCGAGCCGAGACCCGACCGGGCCAACCCGCAGCTGTGGTCGCCGGGCATCAAGCTCGGCGTCGCGCCCGGGTCGCCTTTCCACCTCACGGAGTGCTTCGGACCGGTGCTCGGCCTCATGCGGGCCGCCGATCTGGACCAGGCCATCGTCTGGCAGAACCAGCCCGCCTACGGGCTCACCGCCGGGCTGCAGAGCCTGGACCCGGCCGAGATCCTCCGCTGGCTGGACCGGGTGCAGGCGGGCAACCTGTACGTGAACCGCCACATCACCGGCGCCATCGTGGGACGCCAGCCCTTCGGGGGCTGGAAGCGCTCGGCGGTTGGCCCGGGCGCCAAAGCAGGGGGGCGCCACTACGTGGCGAGCCTCGGTACCTGGGTGGGCCACTTCGAGGGGAGCCCGGAGCTCTTCGGGGAGGCCGTCGCCCGGGAGCTCACCACCTCCCTCTCCCCGTCCGATCCGAGCGGGCTCGCCGCCGAGGCCAACGTGGCGCGCCACCTGCCGCTGCACTGCGTGCTCTTGCGGACCGGCCGGGATGTCTCCGAGCGCGATGCCGCCCTCGCCCTCGCCGCCGGCCGGGCGCTGGGCGTCGACGTCACCTGGAGCAGCCCGCTGGAGCGCCCCGGAGCCCACGTGGTCGAGACCGACGAGGACTTCGCCACCAGGGCCGGCGCCGGTGGCTGGGACAAGGTGCGGGTCCTCGGCGAGCCCGACCCCGAGCTGCTCGCGTCCCTGTACGACCGGGCCGCCTGGCTCGACCTCGCCGGTGTCGTAGCCGACCCCGGGCGTGAGGCGCTGCGCTGGGTGAGGGAGCAGGCGGTGAGCCTCACCCTCCACCGCCACGGCAACTCGACCGGGCGCTACGACGGGGTGGTATCGGCGCTGCGCTCCCCGGCGCGACCCGGGCGGGGCTGACGAGGTGGGCACTCGGTGCGCCCTGCACCCAGGTCGGGCACCCAGTTCAGACGCCCCGCCGGCGCAGTCCCTCGACGGCCGCGGCGAAGGCCGCCGAGCGCTCCCGGTAGTCCCCGTAGCGACCGAAGCTCGCCGCCGCAGGAGAGAGCAGCACCACCCCGTCGGGTCGGGCCCAGGCCCAGCCCTCCTCGACCGCCCGAGCCAGCTCGGGAGCCGACCGAAGCTCCAGGGGCCCGCCGCGCCGGACCCCCCTGGGCGCCGCGACCGCAGTCGCGCCGGGCTCCTTCCCGCCCCTCGCAACCGCCGAGCCGGTCACCGACTCGGCCGACTCCGCCCGCACCGCCGCGAGGATTCGCTCCCCGTTGTCCGGCAGGCCGAGCACCAGAGTCGGCTCCTCCCGGGCGAGCAGGCCATCGGCAAGGGGGCGGTAGTCGATCCCCCTGTCGTGGCCCCCGACGAGCAGGGCCACCCGCCGGCCGGCGAAGACGTCCAGGGCGGCGAGGGTCGGCAGGACGTTGGTGGAGAGGCTGTCGTCGACGAAGGTGACGCCCCCGAGGACCCCGATCGGGTCCAGCCGGCTCGGGAGCCCCACGAACCCCCGGGCAGCTGCGGCGAGCCGCTCGGCCTCGGCGGCGCCCTCGACGCCGATCGCGTCCAGGGCCGCCGCGGCGAGCAGGGCGTTGCGCCGGTTGTGCTCGCCGAGCAGGCCGAGACCCTCCACCCAAGCCGAGCCACCCTCGGCCAGCGACACCCAGCGCTGCGCCGGGCCGAGCCCGCCGGCTCGGGCCCGGAGCACCGGGTCGTCGCCGTTGGCCACGGTCAGCTCGGCCCCGGGCTGGCTGCAGAGGGAGAGCTTGTCGGCGTAATAGGTAGCGAGGTCGCCGTGCCAGTCGAGGTGGTCGGGTGAGAGGGAGGTGACCACCACCACCCGGGGCGAGCGGGCCACGTCTGCGGCTTGGAAGCTCGAGGTCTCGACGATCCAGAGATCGGCTCCCCCGGGCGGCTCCGGGGCTGCGGGGTCCCACGGGGGTCGGCCGATGTTGCCCCCGACGAAGGGGCGCCGTCCGAGGCCGGCGGCGAGGTGGCCGGCGACCGCAGTGGTGGTGCTCTTCCCCTTCGAGCCGGTGACGCAGACGACCTCCTCGCCGGCGTGATCCGCCAGCCAGAGGGCGAGCCCCCCGGTGACCGCCACGCCTTCCTCCTCCAAGGCGGCGACCTGCTGCGAGTGGCGGCTGATCCCGGGGGACTTGACGACCACGTCGCAGGAGGCGAGCGCGTCGAGGCCGCCTCCGGCGGCGCCGAGGACCCGTTGACCCTCCACTACCCCCTCCACGCCGTCGTCGACCACCGCCACCGGTGGGACCCCGAGGACAGAGAGCCGGCGGAGGTTGGCAGCCCCCTCGACCCTCGCCCCCCAGACCCCCACCCGGAGGCCGACCAGCTCAGTCCAGGAGATCGCTCGGCGCATACCGCTCCGGGACCGCATGCGGTCCGTGGGGCCTCATGAGCCACGAGGCGTCCACCGCCGGCCCCGATCCCGTCTCGACCGCCAAGGCCACGCCAGCCGCCCCGGCCACGCCAGTCGCCCCGGCCACCTCGGCCGAGCCAGCCGCCCCGGCCCCGCCGGCAACCTCGGCCGCCCCGGCAACCCCGACTTCCCCGGCCACCTCGGCCACGAGCTCGGCGAGCAGCGGGCTCCCGGCGCGGTCGGGCCGCGACGCCGCAAGGCGCAGGGCCGCCCGGCACTCCGAGACGTCTCCGACGCACTCCCACGGCTTGGTGGCGCCCGAGGTGCCGAGCAGGGTACGAAAGGTCGGGGCGAGCGAGGGGTCGCAGAGGGGCTCGTGCCCGCCCCAGACCCGAGCCAGCTCGCCCGCCGGCACGAAGGGAGCGAGGACCAGGTCGATGAAGCAGCACTTGTCGCAGCGCCCGCACCAGTGGTCCAGGCGCCGGGCGGGATCCAGGGCGAAGGCCCGGTTGCAACTGCGGAACGACCCGAGGTAGCGGCCGAGGCCGGCGAAGCGCCGGGCCACCCACAGCTCGCTCCAGGGGCGTAGCCATGAGAAGTAGCCCGGAGCGGGGACGAAGGACCGGGCGAGGTGCGCTCGAAGCAGCTCCTCGAGGTCCCAGCCCTTGGACCACTGGTGGTTGACCGAGCGGCCGTCGGGCAGATCGAGGTTGCCCGAGGAAGCCGACCTCTCGTTGGACATGACCACCGAGTCGTGGCCCCGGAGGACCGCGCTCAACAAGGCGATCGCCGAGACGATCCCGGTGACCGGTACGTGGCCGTTGATCCAGCCCCGCTCGCCCGAACGGAGGATCTCCGGGTCGAGGGCCCTCTCGGCCCGGGCCACCGGGAGGCCGGTCGCTGCCGCTGCCTCCTCGATGGCAGCGAAGCGGTCCCCCTCACGGCTGAGCACGAACAAGCTCACCCCACCCGCCGGCCCCCGCTCGCGGAGACCCTCGACGGTGACGATCGAGTCGATCCCGCCACCGAAGGGCACCAGCGGCCGCTCGCCGGGCGGCTCCCAGCCTGCCGGCGGTCCGGCCTCGGTCCCTCCCTCGAAGCGCAGGCCACCGAGGTCGAGGCCGTTGCGGTGGGCGAGCTCACCCAGGCCGTCGCGGTACCAGGCCCGAAGCAGGTCGAGGTCGCCGTGGCGGAGTGGCGTCGGCCCGAGGTCGACCACCGGCGGTGCGCCGGCCTTGTAGTACGAGACCCCGGCGAGCAGGAAGACGAGCCTGGCCGCCTCGGCAGCCGCCGGCGACGACCACGCAGCCGGCTCGGCGTGCACCACGATCCGCTCGCTGAAGCGCTGGCCGTCGAGGTCGTAGCGGCAGACGAGCGCTCCGGCATCTGGGTCCACCTCCCACCCGAGGTAGGAGAACGCCCTTGCGGGACCGAAGGTCCCCGCAGCCGGACCGGAGGTCCCCCCAGCCGCACCGGAGGTCTCCCCAGCCGCAGCGCTCACCGCCAACCGCCGGCTACCCCGGCTGCTCCGGCCGCCCCGCCTGCCCCGGCGAGGACCCCGCGCCGTGATCTCCCGAGCTCGATGATCGCCTCGAGGAGCTGGCGTGGGTACATCGGTGGGTCCTCGGCGAGGGCTTGGTGGTAGAGCACGGTAGAGGGGGTGAGGCCGGGGAGGGTGTTGGCCTCGATCACGACCACCTCACCGCTGTCGACCTGGACGAAGGCGTCGATCCGGGCGTAGCCCTCGATTCCGAGTGCCTCGCCGACCGCCTCGACCCGCCGGCGGACCGCCTGGAGCGCCTCGGGACGGA
>JAKARG010000035.1 GCA_021819345.1 Actinomycetes bacterium
GATCTCTCCCCTTGAGTTCCTCTCACGGATGCGAGCGAACGCTGCGGTGCCCAAGGACATCCCCTCGGCGTCAGCAGGGCACGCTCGCCTCGACGGCTCGACTACGACAGAGTGTCGCTATCGTAGCGGTGGTCCCTACTTGTCGGCGAAGCCGACGTCAGCGTGAATACCGACAGCCAGCGGGAACAGGGGATCTCCATGGCAACCGGTTCGATTGCTGTCGGCCCTGCCCTGAGCGGACCATGGGCGCCGGACCCCATCGACGACGCGGAACCCATGTTCTGGGGGTGCGGCCGGTGGCCTCGTGCAGTCGAAGGCTGCACGGCGGGGACCGAGTGCTGTGACGGGTACTACGCTGCATCGCAGCTGGAGACGTGGCAGAGACTGGAGTCGGGGTGGCCAAGCTGGCAATGGGCGAGCTCGAAGGGGTCGTTATGGACGTCCTGTGGGACGCGTCGGACCCTTTGACGCCCGGCCAGGTCCATGAGATCCTCTCGGCCGAGCGGCCGTTGGCCTACACCACCGTGATGACGATCTTGGCGCGCCTGTGGCGCAAGGGTCGCCTCGAACGAGAGCAACGCGGCCGCGCCTATGCGTACCGCCCCCTCTTGAGCCGCGAGGCCTACGCTGCGTCCCGCATGGACGAGGTGCTCGGCGGCACCAAGGACCGCCCGCTGGCGCTGAGCTACTTCGTCGCCAACCTCAAGCCCGGCGACCGGACTCGGCTGCGTCGGCTGCTTGACGGCGGCGAGAGGCGCTGAGGCGCGATGGGCGTGGTGCTCGTGCTCGGGGCCCTTGGCCTCGTCGCCCTGCCCGGCCTCCTTCGGCCGCTCGGCCGACGCCTCGAGCCGCGGGACTGGGCCCGGTTGTGTGCGGCGGCACTTGGCGGCGGCCTCGCCGTCTTCGAGCTGGGTCTTGTCCTCTACGCCGCCCCGACGGTCCTGCCGGCCATCGGTGCGTTCGGTCTTGCCTCGATCTGCCGGCACATGCTCGGCGGTGTGGTTCCCGGCGGGCCCGTCGCCGGGTGGGGAGCCGGCTCCCTGGCTGTCGTGGTTGCGGGCTCGGTCGCGTTGAGCGTGATCCGGGGACGTCGGATTCGCCGTGGCACCCGGGTCGATTCCTGGCTCGGCGAGCATTCCCGTCTGGGTCGCCACGAGCTGGTCGTGTTGGAGCGTGAGGATCTGGTGGCTCTGAGCGTGGACTGCGGCGGCGGACAGGTGATCGTCTCGTCGGCGTTGGTGAACACGCTGGATGCAGACGAGTTCGGTGTGGTGCTCGCCCACGAGGCAGCTCACCTCGACCATCGCCACCAGCGCTACCTGAACCTTGCCAGCGCTGTCCGTCACGGCCTTACCTTCTTTCCCCTGGCCACACGGAGCGTCGCGGTCCTGGTGGTTGCCTTGGAGCGCTGGGCCGATGAAGTGGCTGCCGCGACCACCGAAGACGGTCGTGACCGCTTGCGTGACGCACTGCGCCAGGTGACGGCATCGATGATCGCGATCGAGGTAGCCGCCTTCTCGGCCGCCGACACGGTCGCTGAGCGCCTCGCGGCCCTCGATGACCCGCAGTCCGGCCTGGAGCTCGCCTCGCTCGGGCTGCTCTACAGCCCCGGCTTCGCCCTCGGCGTTGCCTCGGTGGCGGGACTCGGAATCTGGATCACCAATCTCCAGATGCTGATCCAGATGTCCGGCCGCTGCCCGCTCTGACCAACTGGCTCGACCCGAGGTGGGCTAACTACGCTGTGTCGTAGATGACTCCGCTCCTGCTCCCGCTCTTCGCGCTCGTCGGCGGCATGATCTCGTTCACCTCCCCATGCTGCCTGCCGTTGTTGCCGGGCTACGTCTCGTACATCTCGGGGCTGCCGGTGTCCGAGCTGGGCCGGGTCCAGGCCCGGGCGCTGACCCTTCGAGCCGCCTTGTTGTTCGTGGCCGGGTTCACGCTCGTGTTCACCGTCCTCGGGGTAGCCGCGGGGCTCTTGGGTTCGCTCGTCGTCCGTGAGCTGCCACTTGTCATGGACATCGCTGGCGCAGGGATGATTGTCCTCGGCCTTGCCATGGCCGGAGTGCTGCGGATCCCGTGGCTGTACCGCGAGCGGCGCTTCGCCCTCCATCGCCTGCCCACCGGCCCGAAGGCCGCCTTCGGGGTGGGCATGGCCTTCGCTGCGGGCTGGACGCCCTGCATCGGTCCAGTGCTGGCCACGATCCTGGCCACCGCTGCAGCCACCCGCACCGCCGCGTGGGGGGCGCTGCTACTGGCGCTCTTTTCGGTCGGCCTCGGACTGCCCTTCATCGGCTTGGCGCTCGGCCTGAACCGGGCCAAAGGGTCGCTCGCCTGGCTGCGTCGCCACGGGCGGGCCATCGAGGTGGTCGGTGGCCTGCTGCTCGTGGGCGTCGGCGTGCTGTTCGTCACCGGTGCCTGGCGCTCGTTCTTCGTCCCCCTCCAGCGCGAGTTCGCCCGCTTCGGGTGGCCACCGGTCTAGCGGACGCCGCCGCCAGTACCCGCCGATCTCGGACGATGGGCCCCCACTCGACGCCTCGTCCGCCGTCTACTACAGTTCATAGCTACTACAGTGCATCGGAGGTCGTGCCGATACCGGTACAGGCGATGGGGCCGGCGGAGGGCTGTTCGGGCAAGAACGGGAGAAAGTCGCGAGATGAGATGAGCAGCCAAGCGATCTTCGGGCATTCGCTCCTCGCTGCCGCGGCCGTCGGCGGGGCCAGCCAGCTCCTCGTCGGCACCACCATCATCGCCGCGTTCTTCGCTGGCGTCGTCGCGCTGTTCGCGCCGTGCTGTGTGTCAGTGATGCTCCCCGCGTATCTCGCCACCGGGGTGCACCGCCGCAGAGGGCTCATCGCCATGACCTTCGTCTTCGCCACCGGGGTCGGTGCGGTGATCCTGCCGATCGCCTTCGGGGCGACCGCGCTCAGCCGGCTGATCAACGGCGAGCACACCATCGTCTACTCGGTGATGGCCGTCGTGATGCTGGCCATGGGCGTCGCCATGGCGGGGGGCTATCGGCTCCCAATCCCCATGCTCGGCGTACGGGCCCGTCAGGGTCGCAGCGGACCGGGCTCGGTGTTCGTGCTCGGGGCGTTCTCCGGGGTGGCGACCGCCTGCTGTGCGCCGGTGCTCGCCGGGGTCGTCGCCCTCTCGGGCGCGGCGGCCAGCTTTCTCACCTCGCTCGTGGTGGGGGTGGCCTACGTCTTTGGCATGGTGGCGCCACTGTTCGTGATCGCCCTCGTGTGGGACGGCCGCGAGATCGGCGCCAGTCGCTGGCTCGCCGCTCGGACTGTCCGGCTGCGTCTCGCCGGGCGTGTTCGGGCAGTGCCGCTGTCGAGCTTCGCCGGAGGCCTGCTCCTCGTCGTCATGGGCGTGGTGGTGGGGGTGTTGGCGGTAACCGGCCCCGACATGGCCACGAGAGGCTGGCAGGCCACCATGTCCGGCGACGCCCAGCACTACGCCCATGTGGTCACCACCTGGCTCGGGCACCTGCCGGGCTGGGTGACCGCCCTCGGCGTCTTCGCCGCCTTGGCCGTGCTGGTGGCCCTGGCCGTTCGCCAGGTCGCCGACCGAGACGAACAGGAGCCCGCACCCGACGCGCCGGACGAGATCGGGGCAGGTTCGTGCTGCGTCGAGGGCGAGGCGACCAGCAGCTTCGAACTGCCCACCGAGATCGACCCGCGGCTCGAGCCGGACCCCGAGCCGGTCGGAGAGAGAGGACCCTGACCGTGCCTTCACGAACCGCGACCGGCTCGGGCCGACGACCCCCTTCCCGAGCCGGCCAGTCCAACCAGCGCCCCGCCCGCCAGGACCGCCGGCCAAGCCAGGTCCAAGGGGCCAAGCGCCAGCGTGCCGAGCAGGCCCGGCGCGCCCGGCACCGCAAGGTCTGGATCCGAAGCGGCCTCGGCGCCGGGGCCGCGGTCCTCGTCCTGCTGATCGTCTTCCTCACGGGCGGGCACGGCGGTGCGGGCTCCTACACCTACCAGGTCGGCCAACCGGGGCCCGGGGCGATCGCTCCGACCTTCACGCTGCCCTCGAACATGGGCGGCACCTTCAACCTGGCCGCCCAGCGAGGCAAGACGGTGCTTCTCTACTTCCAGGAGGGGACGGACTGCCAGCCGTGCTGGACCCAGCTCCAGGCGATCCAGCACGACATGGCCGCCTTCCATCGAGCGGGCATCAACGAGGTGGTGAGCATCACCACCGACCCCCTCGGGGCCTTGCAGCAGGCGGCGAGCACCTACGGCACCACCATCCCGGTGCTCTCCGACTCGACCCTCACGGTCTCTCGCGCCTACGACGCCAACAGCTACGGGATGATGGGAACCAGCATGGACGGCCACTCTTTCATCGTGGTCGGGCCCAACGGTCGGATCGAATGGCGGGCCGACTACGGCGGGGCGCCGAACTACACCATGTACGTCCCCGTCCCCACCCTGCTCGCCCAGATGCGCGCCGGCATGGCGCACCACGCAGCATCATGAGCGCGATCAAGATCACCGTGCTGAGCGCGCCGGCCTGTGAGCTGTGCGAGCACGCCAAAGCGGTGCTCGCCCGGGTCGGCCGTGACCACGACCTCGACGTCGAGGAGCTGTCGACGCAGACCGAACAGGGCCGGCGCCTGATGGTGGAGCACCGGGTGGCCTTCCCGCCGGGGATCTTCCTCGATGGCGAACCCTTCTCCTACGGCCGGCTGTCGGAGCGCAAGCTGCGCCGCGAGCTGGAGCGCCGGAGCGCACCCCAGGCGAGCTGAGATCCGAAGCGCCGTGCAGCCCACCTCCACCGACACCACCAGCGACGCGCCAGCGCCAGCGGCACCGCCTGACGTCGCCGCGCCCGAACGCACGCGCCCTGCGGCGACCCGGCGTCGCCGCCGGCGCAGCGTCCTGTGGGCGGCATTGGCCATGCTCCTGGTGGTCGCGGGGGTCGTGTCCGTCCTCGGTCTGTCGCCGCCGGCGACCCAGGTCGAAGCAGAGAGTCCGCTCGTCGGCCAGCCAGCCCCTGCGATCCCCGGACCGACCATCACCGGCCAGCCCTTCTCGCTCGCTGGACTTCAAGGCCACTTCGTCGTCGTCGACTTCTTCTCGAGCTGGTGTGTGGCCTGTCGGCAGGAGGCGCCCCAGCTGGCGCGGTTCGTCGCCCAGCAGGCCGGTCCCTCCGGGGCCCGGCTGGTCGGGGTCATCTTCGAGGACACGGTCCCCGACATCCGCCAGTTCCTCGGCCCCGAGCTCGGGCGTTACCCGGTCGTCCAAGATCCGGGGGGCCGGATCGCCCTCGACTACGGGGTCGACAACCCACCCGAGAAGTACCTCGTCGCGCCCAACGGAGTGATCTTCGACAAGGTCATCGGCCCGGTCACCGCCGCCCTCCTCGACCAGCTCATCGCCAAGGCCAAGGCGGCAGGGTGGTGAGCCAGATCCCGAGCGTGGCGCCGAGCTGGGCTGCAACGCCGACCGTGCGACCGGAGTCCGAGCCAGGCGGCCCTCGATGAGCGCCAAGGGGCATCGTGTCTTCGCCGCTGTCTACGACCGCCTGAACGCCGGGGCGGAGCGCACCTGGCTCGGCAACCGTCGAGCCGACTTGGTCGCTCGTGCGACCGGTGAGGTGCTCGAGATCGGTGCAGGCACGGGAGCGAACCTAGCCCACTACCGCGGTGTCGAACGGGTGGTGGTAGCAGAGCCCGACCCCGCCATGCGGGCCCGCCTCAGGTCCCGGTTGGACCGAGCCGTCGTGCCCGTCGAGGTCTCCGACGCGCCCGCCGAGCATCTGGGGCTCCCCGACGCCAGCATCGACACCGTGGTCTGCACCCTCGTGCTGTGCTCGGTGGCCGATCCCGGCGCCACCTTGGCGGAGCTGCGCCGGGTGCTGCGCCCTGGCGGGCAGCTGCTCGTGCTCGAGCACGTGCGGGGCGAGGGCCACCGGGCGCGCTGGCAGGACCGAGTGACCCCGCTCTGGCGCCGAGTCGGGGCCGGGTGCCACCCCAACCGGGACACGCTGGCCGCTATCGAGCGTGCCGGGTTCCACCTCGAGCACCAGGAGTCCTTCGACCCGCCCAAGGTGCCTGCGATCATCCGGCCGTTCGTCGAGATCGTGGCTCGCCCAGGCTCGTAGCGACCGGCTCTTGACGCTCGCCTCGACGGCAACCACTTCGAGCACCGGCACTGCTCGACCGCCCGCCCGTGGCGAGGCCGCCAGCCGACGAACATGCGGTGTCGCGAGGACAGTCGAGGGGAACCGAGATGAGGACACCCCAAGCTACTATGTAATGTCGTAGCATGCAGGTCGAACGATGGTGTACGCGCCTGGGAGCGAGCCCCGAAGTCGACGCATCACGGCCGGCTCAGGCCCACAGCGACGGCGCGGTCGGTGTCCGTGGCGCCCGGCGTCTGCTCACCCAGCGGCGGCTCCAGGTGGTGCTCGGGCTGATCTGGCTTCTCGATGCCGGCCTCCAGTTCCAGCCCTACATGTTCTCGCGGGGGTTCGTGGCCGACTTCCTGGCCATGAACGACATGTTCCAGCCTCATGTCATTGGAGTGGCGATCAAGAAGATCACCGAGTTCCTCGTGCCCCACGCCGCTGCCTGGAACGCCCTGTTCGCCACCACCCAGCTCGCCGTTGGCGTCGGCCTGCTCTTCCGACGCACGGTGAAGCCTGCGCTGCTGCTGTCCTTCGGCTGGGTGCTCGGCGTGTGGGTCGTCGGCGAGGGCTTGGGCGGCCTGCTCACCCCCATCATGGGCTCACCGCTCGCCGGGTTCCCCGGCCCGGTGCTCATCTACGGCCTGGTCGGGCTGGTCCTGTGGCCAACCAGGCGCCTGGAGCGAGAAACGGTGGCGAGCGCCGGACCGCTCGGCGCGCAGGGCACCCGGGTCCTGTGGGCGGCGCTCTGGTTCGGCATGTCGATCGAGCAGCTACGTCCCGGCCCTGGCCTTTCGCCGAGCAGCGTCATGACGGTCATCGTTTCCATGAACAAGCCGGGCGAGCCAACCTGGCTGGTCCACCTGGACAAGGTGGCGACGACGGCCATCAGCTCCATCGGGAGCCCCCTCGTCTTGGTCCTCGCGCTCGTGGAGGTGACGATCGGAGTCCTGGTGCTTCGCCGTCATCAGGTGAAGGCTGCTCTCTGGGCGGCGATCGTGCTCTCGGTCCTCTTCTGGGTCGTCGGACAGAACTTTGGCGGCATCCTCGCCGGGAATGCCACCGACCCGAGCGCTGGGCCGCTCTACGTTCTCCTCGCCTTCAGCCTCTATCCCCTCGGCACCAATCGTCAGGGAGAAGAAGCCAGCGAAGCGACAGCGCCGGCCCCGGCCGAGACGGCTCCGACCGAGCTGACTGCCTGACCGGCGCCGCCTCGGACCGGGCGGTTGTCAGCGGCGTGACTTCCCGTAGTGCCCCTTTTCGACTCTCGCGACTTTTTCGTGGCGGAGTAGCTACTACAGTGTATCGGAGGTCGTGCCGATGTCGGTGCAGGCAAGCGATGAGGCCGGCCGAGAGCTGTGCCCGGCAAGAGCAGAGGAAAGCAGTGAGATGAGATGTGTGGGGATGGGATGAGATGAGCGACGAAACGATATTTGGACATTCGCTCCTCGCCGCCGTGTCCCTCGGTGGGGCGAGCCCGACTCCTCTTCGCCACCATCCGGTGCCGCTCAGAGCAAAGAGCGGGATCCTCCACCACACCCAGGGCGTGACACCTCAAACTGCTTCCCGCGGAGCGCTGAGCACCCTTTGATGGAGGTTGAGCATGCGTCGATTAGTGCTCCGTATCGCTCTTTGGCTCGGGGCGGTAGCCGTCATTATGGGCATCGGCGTGGTACTGGCGCTTGCCTTCGGCCGTCCGACTGTCCGGGTCGAGTCGTCGCGCACGGCACTCGCCTCCATCGACGTGGGGGGCTTCGGCGCCCGGGTGATGTCGCTACAGGTGGTGGCCAACGGGCACTCGGTGCCGGTGGTCGAAAGTGGCGGGGGCACCTGGCCGACGCAGGACTTGGCGCAGGGGGAGCTCGTTCAAGTGAGGGCGTCGGTGGATGCGCCGTCATGGCTGCGGTGGCTCTTCGGGTCCCCGGTGACGAGCAGCCTGCACGTACGAACGCCGGAGCCGGCACCGACGGCGACTGTGTCGGTGGCCTCCGCACGTCGGATGCTGCCGGTTCGGTTTACCAGTCCCGTGACATCAGTCGCGTACCGGGTGCCGGGCGGGACTGCCCGGACCATCCACCTGGCCCGGCCTGCCAGTATGGTCAAGGTCCCGGTGCCGTGGACGGGGTACTCCGGGACCGTCGAGGTGACGGCAACTTCCCGGGCTTGGGAGCGCATGGCGAGCCGGCCACGCACCGTGTCGTGGTTCATTCCTCCAGTGAAGGGCCAGCCCGCTGCCCTGGCCGTGCCGGCACCAGGAGGCACGGCGGTCTCCTCGGAGAGCCCGGTGACCCTGACCTTCTCCGAGCCGGTGTCCAAGGTGCTCGGCACCAACCGCCCGACCTTGTCTCCCGACGTGCCCGGGCGCTGGTCAGAACCGGACCCCTACACCTTGAGCTTCACCCCGTCGGGCTTCGGCTTCGGGCCCGACACCCAGGTGACCGTTCGCTTCGACCACGCCGTGTCGCTGGTCAGCTCCCCGGCTGATCCCATCAGCACCACGTCCTACCAGTTCACCGTCGGCCCAGGTTCGGTGCTCCGACTGCAGCAATTGCTGGCGCAGCTCGGCTACCTCCCGCTCACCTTCACGCCGGCATCGGGCACAGCCCAACCGACCACCCTGGCGGCCGAAGAAGCCACCGTGTACGCCCCGCTTCGCGGCAGCTTCGCCTGGCGCTGGTCGGGAACGCCGGCGTCCCTGGTCGCCCAGTGGGCGCCGGGCCAGGCCACGGCCATGACCAAGGGTGCCCTCATGACCTTCGAAGCGGCCCAGAACACCTACAACTACACCCTGGAGTACGACACGGTGGACCAGATGGCCACCGCATCGGTGTGGACGTCGCTGCTGAAGGCAGCGCTGGCCAACGAGCGTGATCCCTTCTCGTACTCCTATATCTACGTGACGAAGGTCCTTCCTGAGACGTTGACCATGTGGGAGAACGGGCAGGTGGCCATGACCGCGTTGGCCAACACCGGCATCCCGCAGTCTCCGACCGCGGACGGCACCTACCCCATCTACCTCCGCTACAAATCCCAGGTCATGCGGGGCACCAACCCGAACGGCACGCCTTACGCCGACTCGGTGTCCTGGGTGAACTACTTCAATGGCAGCGACGCCGTGCACGGGTTCGTCCGTGCTTCCTACGGGTTTCCCCAGAGCGTGGGGTGCGTGGAGCTCCCGCCGGCTACCGCCGGCAAGATCTTCCCCCAGTTGATGGTCGGCGATCTCGTCACGGTGGCCGGCTGACCTGTGGCTGCGCACTCCTACGGTCTGCTCTCGCTCCGAGAGCGCAAGCTGGGTCGCGAGCTGGAGTGTCGGGGCGCCCCCCAGGCGGGCTGAGATCCGCGGCGTCGTGCATCCCGCAGCCACCAACACGGCACCGAGCCGGGCGGCAATGCCGACCGTGCAACCGGGACCGTCCGAATGGAGCCCTCGATGAGCGCCAAAGGGCACTGCCTCCTCGCCGCCGTCTACGACCGGGGCGGATCAGCTCGACCAAGCGGGGCCACGCGGCCCGTACGCCCATCCATGTGAGACGTGCGCGCAGGCTCCTACGTCGCTATCGGCGTCCCTCACCGACGCCGACGGCCGGTCCGGTACGGGTGAGCTCGATGCCGTCTCTGAACCAGCGCTCGACGCCGTTGGCGACCCGAGCCCGAGATGACTTCAGCGCTCCCGGTAGCGACCAGGACGCTGTCGTCCAGCCGAGACCGCCCCAGGGGAGGCCGTGTCGCCGACCGGTCCCGCTGTTGAGGATCAAGAGCCCGAGCCGCAAGGGACCCGACACCAGGAGACCAGACATCCAAACATGAGGAGACCGCGATGCACCAGGCTCGACCGACCGATGGGCTGTCCGGGGACGGGGAGCCCGGGTCGCCACGGCTCCCCAGTGGCGCGCCCAGTGGGATCGTCGGACGCGGCGTGTTGACGCGCCTCGGGCTGTTTGCCCTCTCAGCCGTGGTCGCTATCGCTGCTGGGCTGGCCACCAGGGTCCGCTGGGGTACGGAGCCCACGGCCGAGCTTGTCGCCCTGCTCCTACATGTCGGTGTGCTGGCCATCGGGGTGGGTGGAATGCTCGGTGTCGTTCCGCTGCCCCGCGGCAGGCGGTCCGGACTCGGCCTGGCCCTGATGGCGACGTCGATGCTCGTCCTGTTCGCCGCACCGGCATGGAACCTGGGGCCGCTCGCCACGACCGGGTTCCTCGCCGCGTTCGTGCCCGGGCTCTGGCTCGTCGCCGGGCCCAGCGACGGCCGGCGCAGGCGGGCGACTCCCTCGCCGTCGGAGATGCCGGTTCTTCCGGGGAGCGGCCCACCGGCCCCGGCGGGGCCCGCCGCGTAGGGGGTGGCGATCGCCGCCTCCCGGCGGGGAACAGAGAAGACGGGGAGAAGACCGGGAGAAGACGAAAGGAGCGGCCGCAGACAGGGGGCGTCCCGGCGCAGACGCGGCGCGCACCCGGCTCATGGCACAGCGGTCGGGGTGGGAGCTGCGCCAGGACCCGACGCGGGCGAGCCGTGGCTCGACGAGGAAGCAGCCTCCTTCTCGGCCTTCGCCAGCGCCGCCTTCGCGGCCCGGGAGTCTGCGGCCGGCGGGCCAAGGGCCAGGAAGTGGCGCAGCTCGGCCACCGCCGCTTTGGGGTCGCCGCTGGCGAGGTGGGTGAGGCCGAGCAGCAGGTAGGTGCTGGAGTAGGTCGGGTCAGCTCGGACGGCGGCTTCCATCGAGGCGATGCCACGAGCCAGCAGGGGCTTGTTCCCTGAGGCGGCGCCGGAGCTGGCGACGATCCAGCCCCAGTACGCGAGCGCTTCGGGCTCGTTGGCCTGGGCGTTGAGCACGGCCTGGAAGAGCTTGAGCGCCTGCAGCTCGTTTCCGTTGACGAGGGCATCTTGGGCGTCGATCAGCTCGTTGCCGATCGCGGGTGGGAGCGAGCCGGTGATCGCCTGGGTGGGCAGGCGGTTGCCGGCAGAACCGTCCACCATGAACCCGGCGCCGAGCGCCACCGCTGCCACGGCTGCCACGGCCAGCGCCCGACGGGCCCAGCGGCGCCGTTCGCTTCGCTCGCCCCGCCGAGGTTCGCTGGCAGCGGGAGCTCCTTCCTCGGAGACAGGACCGTCGGCGAGGGTGGACAAGACGTCCACGGCCCGGCGCTCGTAGCTCGTTCGCAGGGCCAAGTAGTCGGCCTCGGTGAGATCCCCGGCCGCCCGCTCTTCCTCGAGGTCCTCGAGGGAGGCGAGGAGAAAACCTCGCTCGTTGGCCAGGCCGACCCTCTCCTCGTCCACAGGTTCTCCTCAGCCCTGGCGTGCCCGCTCCAGCAGGGCGCGCTCCTCGGCGCTGAGCGGCGCGACCGCCCGGGGCCGCCAGCGGCGGAACGCCACCGCCAGTCCACCCACGGCCGCCACCACGGCGGCCACCGGCAGCACCCACACCAGCCCGGTCAGCCCGCCCGCCGGTGGTCGGAGCAAGATGCCTGGGCCGTAGCGACTTTCGAGGTAGGCCTCGATCTCCCCCTGGCTCTGGCCGGCGAGCAGGCGCTGGCGGATCGTGGCTCGCACGGCGGCTGCCGTCTGGGTCGTCGAGTGATCCGCCGTCTCGTCCTGACAGGAGGGACAGCGCACCTGGCTGGCGATCGCCGCCACCTTCTGGTCCAAGGTGAGCGGGTGGCCACTCGCCAGCGCGTCGTAGCCGAGGGTGCCGCCGACGGCGAGGACCATGACCAGCCACACGAACGCGAGGCCCAACCGGCGCCGTGGAGCGGAGCCAGCGGGCGGGTCGGCTGGGTCGGCTGGTTCGGCCATCTCACTGCGATCCGGTTGCGGCCAGGACGGGCGGCTCGGCCACTGACGTGCCTCCGGGGGCCGACGCCGGCGCGGTCGGCCGGCGCCGACGGCCGGGGAAGGCCGCCAGTGCCGCCCCGAGGCCCATGATCCCCCCGCCGATCCAGATCCAGACGAGGAGCGGCTGGACGACGACGCCGATGACGGTCGGGCCGTGCCCGACGGGGCTCGAGTCGAGGGTGAGGTAGACGTCTTGGGTAGGCCCCGAGACGATGGCCGGGGTGCCGATGCCTTCGTAGCCGAAGTTGAACACGCTGACGGCGGGGGAGATGACCGGTCCGCCATCGAGGCGGAGCCTCGCCTCGAGCGCGCTGCGGTTGGAGTAGTGGCGGGTGCGGGTGCCGAGGTAGGTGACGCTGTGCCCGTCGAAGCGGGCCGTCTGGCCCGGCCGCAGGCTGAGCTGGCCTCGCTGGCCGTAGGCGGCACTGGCGGCGATGGCGACTGCGACGATCGCCACCCCGAGATGGACGACCATCCCGCCGTTCACCCGGCCGAGAAGTCCCCGCCAGCCCTTCTGGCGAGCCGACAGGACGAGCTGGCGCAGCGCCGAGACCGCCACCACCGCCCCGAGCCCGAAGGCGGCCACGGCGGGAACGTCGTGGAGACCCGCGGCGCTGGTGGCGACCACGGTGACGACTCCCGCCGCCGCCGGCCAGCGCAGGCGGTGGAGCAGCACCGTGCCGTTGGCCTTGCGCCACGGCAGGGCCGGGGCGACGGCCATCAAGAACAGCAGGGTCAGCACGATCGGCGTCGTC
>JAKARG010000036.1 GCA_021819345.1 Actinomycetes bacterium
CGGGCGCAGCGCGACCTGCTGGACGGCCGGGTCGCGCTGCGCATCGACGGCTTCCGGGTCGCAGAGGGCATCTGGCTCGGGGAGGGCTCGGAGGTCGACCCCGCAGCGGTGCTCACCGGGCCGGCGGTCATCGGGCCGCGGGCCCGGGTGGAGCAGGGAGCCGAGATCGGGGCCTACTGCTGCATCGGCGCCGACGTGCGGGTCGGTCCCGAGGCGAGCATCGAGCGCTCGGTGGTCCACGACCACGCCTACCTCGGGGGAGGGGTGAGCCTTCGCGGCAGCGTCGTCGGGCGCGGCGCGCGGGTGCGTCGGGGCGCGCGCCTGGAGGAGGGGAGCGTCGTCGCCGACGACTGCCTCATCGGTGCCGGCGCGCTCGTCCACCCGGGGGTGGCCGTCTACCCGGGCAAGACCATCGAGGACGGCGCATCGGTCGACTCCTCGATCGTCTGGGAAGCCGGTCGGCGCCGCTCGGTCCTCGGGGCGTCGGGCGCGACCGGGATCGCCAACCTGGACGTCACGCCGGAGCTGGCGGTGCGCTTGGCCATGGCCTTTGCCACGACGGTGCGCCGGGGTGGCCGGGTGATGGTCTCGCGCGACACGAGCCGGGTCGGCCGGATGCTCGCCCGCGCGTTGATGTCGGGGTTCAACGCCGCCGGCGTCGACGTGGTCGACCTGGAGGTTGCCACCTTGCCCCTCACCCGCTTCGCAGTGCGGGCGATGGACGGCGACGGCGGGGCGAGCGCCCGGCTGAGCCCGGGCGACGACCAGTCGGTCTCGATCCGCTTCTTCGACCGCCGGGGCGTCGACCTCTCTGCCGCCGACCGCAAGCCGATCGACCGGATCATGGTCCGCCACGACGCCAGGCGGAGCCTGGCCGGCGAGATCGGCGACGTGACCGCTGCGGGTCGCCTGGCCGAGGACTACACCGCCGCGCTCACCGCCCGACCGCCGGCCGGACTGGTCGACCTCGACCCTCTGCGGGCAGGGCGGGCCAAGGTGGTGCTCGACTACGCCTACGGCGCAGCGAGCTTCATCATGCCCAACGTCTTGGCCAAGCTCGGCGCCGACGTGCTGGCGCTCAACCCCTACGCGTCGACCCGTGCGGCCATCGGCTTCGACCGCGAGGAGCACGCCGCCGAGGTCGCCCGGCTCGTCGTCGCCTCCGGCGCCCAGCTCGGGGCGGTGATCGACTCCGACGGCGAGCGGCTCACCCTGGTCGACGACACCGGCAGGGTGCTCGACGCCGACGAGACCCTCGTCGCCCTGCTCGCTGCGGTGCTGCCCGCCGAGCCCTCCGGGGCGAGGGTCGTGCTCCCCGTGACTGCGCCGGCGGCAGCCGAGGAGGTGGTCCTCGGCCACGGCGGCCAGGTGCTCTGGAGCGGCCTCAGCGAAGCCGAGGTCCTCGGTGCCGCCAACGACTCGGGCGCGTCCGTGGCGGCGGGAGCCGGCGGCGGCGTCGCCTTTCCCAGGTTCCTTCCGGCCTTCGACGCGCTCGCCACCCTCGTGGTGGTGCTCGGCTCGCTGGCCGCCGCCGGGCTGCGTCTCTCCGAGCTGCGCCGCGCCCACCCGCCCCGCCCTCGCGCGCATCGCAGCGTCGCCACCCCCTTCGAGCGGACCGGCGCGCTCATGCGCTCGCTGCTCGAGGAGTGGAGGGGCATGGACCTGATCTTCGCCGAGGGGATCCGGGCCCGCCTGGACGACGGTTGGATCCTCGTCGCCCCCGACCCCGATGCCCCCCTCACCCATGTCTGGGCCGAGGCCCGCGATCCCGACGCCGCCGCTGCCCGGGCAGCCGAGGTGCTGCAGGCGCTGTGGCGGCTCGAGGGCGGGCTCCCGGACTGAGCCGGCTCGGCGGGCGCCCGGGTGGTTCCGGTATCTTCTCGCCCATGCTGGTACCCGAGGAGCTGCGCTACACGTCCGACCACGAGTGGGTGAGGTCAGAGGGCGCCCACTGGCGCATCGGGGTCACCGACTACGCCCAGGACGCACTAGGCGACGTGGTCTTCGTCCAGCTGCCCGAGCCCGGCGCCCACTACGCCGCAGGGGACTCGGTGGGAGAGGTCGAGTCGACCAAGTCGGTCTCCGACATCTACGTCCCGCTCGGCGGCAGCGTGGTGGAGGCGAACACCGAGCTGTCCGCCACCCCCCAGCTGCTCAACCAGGACCCCTACGGGGAGGGGTGGATCGCCCTGATCGAACCGGACGACCCGGGCGCCTTCGAGAGCCTGCTCGACGCCGAGGCCTACCGAGCCCTGATCTCGGGCTGATCCGGGTCCCGGGCGGATGTACTGCAACCAGTGCGGTCATCACAACCCCGACGACTCCAACTTCTGCTCCTCCTGCGGGGCGGTGCTGGAGCGCCCGAGCGGTGCCGACCCGGCGACGGTGACCCTCGTCGCCGTCGAGGGGTCCGGCGAGCCGGCCGAGGAGGCGCTGGTCGTCGGGCTCGGGGAGCTGCCCGCCGACTCCGGGATGCTGGTGGTCAGGCGCGGTCCCAACCACGGGTCCCGCTACCTGATCGGGGAGGGCACCACCACCCTCGGGCGCGATCCCGCATCAGGGATCTTCTTGGACGACGTGACCGTCTCTCGCCGTCACGCGGAGATCGAGCACCACTCGGGCGGACCCTTCACCCTGCGTGACGTCGGGTCGCTGAACGGCACCTACCTCAACCGGGACCGGGTCGACACCGCCGCCCTCGGCCACGGCGACGAGCTGCAGGTCGGGATGTTCCGGCTGGTGTTCGTGACCGAGGCGAGCGGCGGCTGAGGGGGGCAGTGGTGGAGCGGGCACATCTCACCATCGGGGAGGTGCTCACGTTGTTGCGGGAGGAGTTCCCCGACGTGAGCATCTCCAAGATCAGGTTCTTGGAGAGCCAGGGCCTGGTCGACCCCGAGCGCACCCCGTCGGGCTACCGGAAGTTCTACGACGACGACGTCGAGCAGCTCCGCTGGATCCTCCAGCAGCAGCGGGAGAACTTCTTGCCGCTCAAGGTGATCCGGGGGCGGCTGGCCGACCGGGTCGCAGCCGAGCCCGCCGGCGGGGGGGCCGGCGGAGCCGACCGGTCAGGGCCGACCGACCGGGGGCCTGCCGGCGACCCGGCGTCGGTTGGCGACCCGGGGCCCGTTGGCGACCCGGGGCCGGTTGGCGACCCGGGGCCGGTTGGCGGGGTGGGGCCGGTTGGCGACCCGGGGCCGGTTGGCGGCCCGGGGCCCGTTGGCGGGGCGGGGCCCGCCGCGGAGGCCGTTGGCCATGCGCGGGCTCCCGGTTCGGGGGACCGCGTGGGCATGCCGGCACCCACCGCGACCGAGCCGGCAAGTCCCGGCCCGGCGGGCGGCGCGCCCGGGGCGGAGGGCCCTACGGGAACCACGAGCGGACCAGATCCCGATGAGCAGGCACCTGGTCTCGAGGAGCGTGGCCGGCCCCCGCTCGCCCTCCCGGCGGGAGGGACCGACCCCGACCGACGGTCTCCGAGGCTCGGTGGGGCCGTCCCCGGCGGCGCCCCCGCCCGGAGCGGGGAAGCGCTCGTTCAGGGATCCCCGGAGACCGGGGCGTCGCCCACCGAGCCGAGCCGGGCGGTCTCTGGGCGCTCCTTGGCCGGCCAGGGCGCGGCGCCCGAGCCGTCGAGCCCGCCAGCGGGCGGCGGACGGTCACCGGCTGCCGCGCCGGTCCCAGATACCCGAGGCGCCGCGCCGGGCCCCGACGGTTCGCAGCCGGGCGGCTCGCCGGCGACACCGGAGGTCTACACCACCGACGAGCTGGCGGCCGCCGCCGGCTGCGAGGCGGACCTGGTCGACCAGCTCCGCCAGTACGGGCTGCTCACCCCCAACGCCACCGTACGAGGGGTCGCCTACTTCGACCCCGAGGCCCTGGCACTGGCCCGCACTGCTGCCTCCTTCGCCGAGCTCGGGGTCGAGCCGCGCCATCTCCGGGCCTGGCGCACGGCGGTGGACCGGGAGCTCAGCCTCTTCGAGCAGCTCGTGGTGCCGCTGCTCCGCCAGCGCAACCCCCAGGCGCGCAAGCAGGCAGCCGAGACCCTCGGCCGTCTCTCCCAGCTCGGGGCAGATCTCCGCGAGGAGCTGCTCCGGGAGGGCCTCGGCCGCATCCGCTGACCCGCTCGTCACCCCCTCGGGAGCGGGGACTGCGAGAGGGGAGCAGGGGCTAGGGTGCGGGCATGCTGGAGATGCGGCTGGCATCGGTGCGGGTGGAGCGCTCGACCCGGACGCCGATCCTGCTGTTGCAAGAGGCAGGCGGGGGGAAGCGGGCGCTGCCCATCTACGTAGGCCCGGCGGAGGCCCAGGCGATCGCCCAAGCGGTCCAAGGAGTGGTCCCCCCGCGCCCCATGACCCACGACCTGATGCGCAACCTGCTCGAGGACCTCGGGGCGGTGGTCGACTGCGTCGTGATCACCGAGCTGCGGGACCGGACCTTCTTCGCCGAGATCCGCCTGCGCGCAGGTGGGCGGGCCCACCAGGTTTCGGCCCGACCCTCTGACGCCATCGCCCTCGCAGTGCGCACCTCCTCGGCCATCTATGCCGAGGACGCCCTGGTGGACGCAGAAGGGGTCGTCCTCGAGCCCGACGACGTCGACGACGAGCCCGAGCCCGGGACCGACGAGCTGGTCTCGGAGTTCAAGGCCTTCATCGAGGGGATCCGACCGGAGGACTTCGAGGCCTGAGGGTTCGAGGCGTTCCTGGCCCCGACCCCGGTCACCCCTGCAGGGCTCGGCGCGAGGAGAGCCTTGTGGTCCTCTCGCCGATACAGCACACTGGACGGACAGCAGCGTAACTACCCGCATGTGGTCCGGTTCCGGGCCCCCGTGGAGGAGGTTTGTGCCGTGGTCTCCCGATCCGACGAGCTCGGCTACCGAGGACCGCAGGTGTGCTCGATCGTCGGGATCACCTACCGTCAGCTGGACTACTGGGCTCGTACCGGCCTGCTCCGGCCGTCGATCAGCGACGCCCGGGGGAGCGGTAGCCAGCGGCGCTACAGCTACGGCGACCTGGTGGCGCTGAAGGTGATCAAGCGCCTGCTCGACGCCGGCATCTCCCTCGCCCAGGCCCGCAAGGCCATCGAGTGCCTCGCCGCCACCGGCGAGGACCTCGTCAGCGCGAACCTGGTGATCGAGCAGGGTCGCACCGTGCTGGCCCACTCCGGTGAGGAGATCGTCGACCTCTTGCGCGGGGGCCAGGGGGTGCTCAACATCGTGCCCATGGCCGGCGTGGTCTCCGAGGTCGAAGCCGCGGTCACCGACCTCGACGAGGCGGCCCGGAGGGCCACCCCCGAGCAGCACCGACCGGCAGCCACGGCGAGCGGCGCCTGAGCCGACCTCGACGGGTCAGCTGCCGGCGACGAACTCGAGGTCGTAGGGGTTGCCGGTCGTGACCGGCGGGGTCAGGGTCGTCGAGCCGACCTCGATCCTGACGGCGGTGGGGTTGCCGAGCCGGACCCACACCGGGCCGGTCAAGCGCTCGACCTGGCCGGCGACGAGCGTCGTCTCGTGGACGACCGGTCCCGTCGAGCTCCCGGCCCGCACCTCCACCCAGCACCTGCCCGAGGCCGACAGGGTGATCCGGGCCGCCTCGGAGAGCTGGTACACCGAGACGCCGCTGCTCGCCGAGACGAGCCTCACCTCCACGACCTGACCTGCGGAGCCGGCCCCCGACCCACCACGAGAGGGGGCCGAACCCGACCCACCACCAGAGCCCGACCCACCAGAGCCCGACCCACCCGAGCCCGTCCCACCCGAGCCCGACCCACCAGATCCCGTCCCACCCGAGCCCGACCCACCACCAGAGCCCGACCCACCCGAGGGGAACGCCGGGGCCGAGGACGGGGTGGTGACGCGCGATCCGCCCGCCCCCTGCTGGCCGGGAGCAGCCGACCCCCGACCCCCGGCACCGACCGGGACCCCCGAGGCGAGTCGTCCCTGTCGGTGGTGACCCGTATCGGCTGCGAGCACCCCGAGGGCCGCCGCGCCAGCGAGGACCAGCGCGGCCGACGCAGCGAAGAAGCGGTGCTTGCCGGTGCCGAGCCCCGGAGCACGCCGGGCGACCTTCGGCTCCTCCCGGCTCGAGCGAGGGCGCCGGCGCCCGCTGGATCCCAGCCGGCGCCCGCCGGATCCCTGCTGGCGGGCCCGGACCGAGGCGAGCTCGGCCGCCCACCGGGAGCGCTCGGCAGGGTCGAGCGTGGAGGTAGGCGGAGCCGGAGGGAGGTCTCGCTCCGCAGCCGGCGAGGGGTCGAGGTCGTCGAAGGTCATCCTCGTGGAGCCGACGAGGCCGTCCTCCTCGGGGCGAGCCGAGCTCGACCGCGCAGCGCCACGAAGCGCCGCCGCGGGTCGTCCTGTCGCCCCTCGGGCGCCGGGGAGCGCCGGCGCCGACAGGGGACCTGGTGCTGGAGGACCCCCGGGCGCAGAGGAGCCGGCGGGATCGGCGGGCCTGGCGGGTCCAGCTCCGAGGGTGGTCTCCTCCTGCTCGGACGGTCCCTGCCCCGGGCGGAGGACCTTGACCGAGTCGATGTCGGCATCCGAGAGCGCGCCTGGCGCGCCTTCACCCGGGCCGGCGGGGAGCGGCAGCCGACCTGGGTGCGGTTCCAGGGCACCTCGGGGTAGGGGGGCGCGGAACGGGGCTGCTCCGGTGGCCCGCACCGGTCGCCACCCGCCGGTGAGCGGGCGCGGCAGCGGAGCGGGCGTCGGGGCCGCCTCGCCGGGATCGAGCAGCTTCACGTAGGCCTGGTGCGAGGGAGCCGGCATCCTCTGGAGGGGGCGCGCGTTGGTGGCACGGTCCTGGCCGGCGATCGAGCCGAGCCGGTCGAGCGCCCGCTGCTGGCGGTTGGCGCTGCGACGGCGCCGGAGCCGACCTCCCAACCAAGAGCCCGAGGTCGCCACCACCAGCGCGCCGAGCACGGCGAGCACGAGGGGGGTCATGACCGCCTCACCGGAACTGCAGAGCGCTGCGACCGCCCGGGGGGGATCCCGAGAGCGGACCACCGAGGTCCCCTCGCTCCGAGCACGCCACTCTCCGGGCCGGTCGGTCGGCCCGGACGCCTGATTCGCCCGGAGGGCTCCATCGCTCCTTCTCCACCTTCGGCTCCTACCTCCACGAACAAGCTAGGAGCCATGGGGGGGAAGTGTGCGCGACCTCGCCTCCGCGCCCTCGGCCGCGGCCGCCACCCCCACCGGCGAGGGCCCGGAGGCGGTGTCGGGGCCGTCGAGCACGGAGCGGACCGCCTCCTGCGAGGGGTGGGCGCGGATCACGTGGCGCAGGCCCTGCGCCGTCGCCGAGAGGTACCTGCGGGTGGTCTCCAAGCTCGCGTGGCCGAGGAGCTCCTGCAGCTCTACGACGTCTGCTCCGGCCTGGAGGGCGGAGGTGGCAAAGGTGTGGCGCAGCGCGTGCACCAGGGCGCCGGCGGGCACCCGGGAGCGGATCCCGGCCCGGACGTAGAGGTGCTCGACCAGGTAGCGAACCTGGTCGACGCTCATGCGCCGGGCCCGGACGTCGACGAACATGGCCGTGGAGGGATGGTCGAGGTCGTCTCCGGGCAGCTCCCTGCGGCGACGGTCCACCAAGTAGCGATCCAACAGGGCCTCGAGGCTCTCGTCGATCGGGACCGACCGCTCCTTGCCCCCCTTTCCCACGACCTCCAGCCACGCTGCGCCCGGCTCTCCCTGCACCGATCCGAGGTCGAGAGCAGTTGCCTCGGCCTCCCGGATGCCGGTGACGCAAAAGGTCGCGAGGAGCGCGACGTCGCGCTCGGGCCAGGGGTTGCGCGAGCGCGGATCGGCGACCGCTGCAGTCCGCAAGAGGGTGGTGAGGGCATCGCGCCCCCGGATGCTGCGCGGCAGGGTGCTCGGGGTCTTGGGCTTGGGGATCGCGGGCATCGGGCTCCCGTCGAGGATCCCTTCGGAGACGAGGAACTCGAACAGTCCGCTCCACGCCGAGTGGGCCCGCCTGACCGACGCGGTCGCGTGGTCGGAGGCCCAGGAGGCGAACGCCGCCCGTAGCGCCGAGCGGTCGAGGTCGCACACCTGCAGCTCCGGGTGACCCTTGCGCTCGGCCAGCCGGCCCGCGATGCCGGCGATGTCCCGGCGGTAGGCGGCGAGGGTGTGGGGCGACGGCTTGGACGCGCCGAGGTCGCTCATCCAGGCGTCGAGTGCCTCGGCGAGCGGGCTGGTCGGGCTCAGTCGTGCGGGGACCGGTGCCGGGGCCACGGCGGGGGCTCAGCGGCCGCCTGCTGGGTCGCCGCCTGCCGCAGGGTCCGGCGAGCGCCGGCGGGCGAAGCACTGCTCGATCGCCGCCTCGGCCTCGGCGCGGTCGCGCCACCCGTCGATGTCGCTGCTCTTGCCCGGCTCGAGGGCCTTGTAGATCTTGAAGAAGTGGGCGATCTCGTCCAGCTCGTGGCTCGGCAGGTGCTCGAGCTCGGTGATCTCGGAGCGGCGAGGGTCCCCGGAGGCGACGCAGAGGATCTTTGCGTCGACCCCCTCCTCGTCGCGCATGAGGAACATCCCGACCGCGCGCGCCAGGATGTGGCAGCCGGGGAATGTCGGCTCGTCGAGTACCACCATCGCGTCGAGCGGGTCGCCGTCGGCGGCGAGTGTCCCGGGCACGTAGCCGTAGTCCTCCGGGTAGCTGGTGGCGGTGAACAGGGTCCGGTCGAGCCAGAGAACCCCCTCGCCGTCCGCCTCGTACTTGTTGCGGGTGCCCTTGGGGATCTCGATGACTACCTCGACGTCCATTGGTCCTCTTCGTAGCACCCCGGGGGTGGGGGAGTCACGCTCATCGCTGCAGGCCGGGGGCTGCCCGCTGGACCCTGACCGGGGGGAGCCGTGGCGCGCAAGGCCCACGCCCCCGACTCGGGGCGGCTTCGGCAGAATACCTTTGCACACTGTGCAATCATGCGTAGACTGCACGGAGAGCTCGACGGCGCCCTCGCGGGTACCGGTCCCGAGATCCGGCCCTTCACCGAAGCAGACACCCGAGGAGAGCAGATGAGCACCGGTGTGAACCTCGCCAGTCCCGATCGAGGCGACGTCGACCCCTACCGGCACAAGTGGTCCACGCTGTCCAACACCACCCTCGGGATGCTGATGGCAACGATCGACGCCTCGATCGTGCTGATCGCGCTGCCCGACATCTTCCGGGGCATCCGGCTCGACCCGCTCACGCCCGGGAACACGAGCTACTTCTTGTTCCTGCTCATGGGCTACATGGTCGTCACGGCGGTGCTCGTCGTGAGCTTCGGCCGACTCGGGGACATGTTCGGGCGCATCCGGATGTACAACATGGGCTTCGCCATCTTCACCTTCTTCTCGATCATGCTGTCGATCACCTGGATGCACGGCGCCGACGCAGCCATCTGGATGATCGTCATGCGGGTCTTCCAGGGCGTCGGGGGAGCGTTCCTCATGGCCAACTCGACCGCGATCCTCACCGATGCCTTCCCGCCCGACCAGCGAGGCCTGGCGCTCGGGGTGAACATGATCGCCGCGATGGCGGGGTCCTTCATCGGTCTCGTCCTCGGGGGGTTGCTCGGGCCGGTGGACTGGCGCCTCGTGTTCCTCGTCTCGGTGCCCGTCGGCGTCGTCGGGACGGTGTGGGCATATGTCAACCTGAAGGACAACGGGGTGCGCAGCCCGGCGCGGATCGACTGGATCGGCAACACGCTGTTCGCAGTGGGCCTGATCGCGCTGCTCCTCGGCATCGTCTACGGGATCGAGCCCTACGGCGGCCACACGATGGGTTGGACCAGCCCCTTCGTCCTCGCCGCGATCTCCGCCGGGGTGGCCCTGCTCGTGGTCTTCGTGTGGGTCGAGACCAAGGTTCCCGCACCGATGTTCCGCCCCGGCCTGTTCAAGATCCGGGCCTTCGCCGCCGGCAACGTGGCGAGCCTCATGGCTGCGCTCGGCCGCGGCGGTCTCATGTTCATCCTCATCATCTGGCTCCAGGGCATCTGGCTGCCCGAGCACGGCTACAGCTTCACCGAGACCCCGCTCTGGGCCGGGATCTTCATGCTCCCGCTCACCGCCGGGTTCCTCATCGCCGGGCCGATCTCGGGGGCCCTCTCCGACCGCTTCGGGGCCCGGCCCTTCGCGACCGGCGGGATGGTCATCGCGGTGGTGAGCTTCTTGCTCCTCGAGCTGCTGCCCGTCGACTTCTCCTATGTCTGGTTCGCCCTACTGCTGTTGTCCAACGGGCTCGCCATGGGCCTGTTCGCCTCGCCGAACCGGGCCGCGATCATGAACAGCCTGCCCCCGGACCAGCGCGGCCAGGGGGCCGGGATGGCCACCACCACGATGAACGCGGCGATGGTGCTGTCGATCGGGATCTTCTTCACCTTGATCATCGTCGGCCTCGCTGGGAGCCTGCCGACGTCGCTCTACAGCGGCTTGGTCTCCCACGGAGTGCCCTCGGCAGCGGCCCACCGGGTGGCCGCCCTGCCGCCGACGTCGTCGGTCTTCGGGGCCTTCCTCGGCTACGACCCGGTGAAGGAGCTGCTACCGAGGGCGGTCCTCAGCCACCTGAGCTCCGCCCAGTACGGCTATCTGACCGGGCGCTCCTTCTTCCCGAGCCTGATCGCCACGCCCTTCAAGCACGGGCTCAACGAGGCGCTCGACTTCGCCGTCGCCGGGTGTGGGGTAGCGGCGGTCGCCTCGTTCCTCATCGGCGAGCGCTACGTCCACGCGATCCCGGCACCCGGAGCCGCCGGTACGTCCTCGCAGGGGCCCGGGCTCGCCGCTGCGAGCGGACCTGCCGGTGGCGGAGAGGTGGGCGGACCCGCCGCAGCCACCACCCCCGCCGCGGCTTCGCCCGCAGCCGGGGGCTCGGCCACCCTTCGGCACCGGGCCACGGGCCGGGACGGCGCGCTCGGCTGAGGCCGTCGGGCTGCGGCAAGCTGTCGGGAAGCTCACAGTTCGACCAACGAGGAAGCCCTGATGCCCCTGTCGGAGTCGGAGCGACGAGTGCTCGAAGGCCTCGGGCGGGACCTGGTGGCCGACGACCCGGTGCTCGCCAGCCGGCTCGGCTGGCAGCAGTTGCCCTCGCGCAGGAGGGACTCGGGCCTGGCGGCAGCCGCCGCCGGCCTGCCCCTGCTCGCCGGTGTCCTGCTCGTGGCGAGCTTCCCGCATCAGGGCCCGGAGGTAGGGGCCGGTTGCATCCTGATCGTGGTCGGGATGTCGGTGGCCTCGGCGGTCCTCCCGGCGAGGCTCACCCGGCGGTGGCAGGACCACCGGCCAGAGTCCGGATAATTGCAGTTATCTGTAGTCAACGGACGACAGGACACCGGGCTCTCTCATCCCCGAGGCTCTCGGCGATCGGTCGGCTGAGGTTTGCCCCGCTGCGGGCCCGGGAAGGTCTCGGTTGCCAGCCTGGCCCGTTCCCGGGCCTCGACGACAAGGAGAACCGAGAGATGCCCTACGCCGGTGGTTTGGGTTCGAGCGTCGCAGTGTTCACCATCGGAGCGATCCTCGACTTCGCCGTGAAGCTGCAGTCGAGCACCGTCGACTGGCAGACAGTCGGCGTCATCCTGATGATCGTCGGAGCGGTCGGTTTCGTCGTGACCCTCGGGCTCAGTCTGATGTTCAACTCGAACGGCTCCTACCGTCGTTCACGCCGGGTCACCCAGGATGCCAGCGGGACCTACGTCGAGGAACGTGGCACCTACTGACCCCGACCGACGCCGCCGGTCGGCTGCCACGAAGCGACCGAGACGGCCCGGGCAGGCCCCGATGACGGGTCGGCCCGGGCCGTCGGGTCCGTCGTCTGTCGGCTCCGACGGTCCCGGGCCGCGCAAGGCGGCCCCGGGCTGGGCCAGCGCTATCCAGGACCCCGGCGGGCCTCGGACTTGCGCGCTCGTGCTCGGGCATCACGGAGCTTCTTGCGACGGGTCCGGTCGTGCTTCCAACGGACGGTGGAGCGAGAACCTCGGGCCATCGCACAACGATAACCGAAGGGAGCGGCCGCGACGGCCGGACGCCACGGTGCCGAGGCGGCCAACGACGGGTCGCGCAACGGGTACATCCCGTTGACGATCAAGACCACCTCCGGGCCGGTGACCCTGCAGCGGCTCGAGCTGCGGGGCACGACAGCGCCGTTCGCATCCCGGCTGTCGGGCCAGGGTGCCACCCGCACCAACGCCATGCCCGCACCAACGCCGTCGAGGCGCTGGTGACCCCGAGGAGCACTCGTCGAGCCCCTTCCACCCTCGGTCGCCAGCCAGCCCAAGGGCTCGAAGCCCCTCCGCCCGGCAGCGCCGGGCGGCCCAGATCACTGGCTCGGTTGCCCACTGGTCCAGTCGCCCTATCCGACTCACAACACGGGGCGGGTCGCAGCCGAAGCCAGCCACGGCTCGATTCGCTCGAGCGCGTCGGCGATCCGGAAGACAGTCGGGTCGTCGTAGGTCCGACCGACGATGGAGATTCCGGTAGGTACACCATCACCGGAGAGCCCCGATGGCACTGACATCACTGGGCAGCGGCTTGCGATGTTGAAAGGGATCGTCATCATCACGTCAAGCCAGTCGACCACCGGTACCCCGTCTACCTCGAGGGGGTCGCCAACGCTCCACGATGCCGGAAGAGCTGGAATAGCGAAGGTCGGGCAAACAAGAGCGTCATATCGCTCGAGCAGCTCACCAAGGGGGCGGTAGATCTCGCACTCGAGCTCGAGACCGGCGATCAAGTCCGCCTTGGTGAATGGGTGTG
>JAKARG010000037.1 GCA_021819345.1 Actinomycetes bacterium
CTCGACGAGCTGCGAGCCGCCCTGCTCGACTGAGACGCGCCGGTCCCGCCGCCCGTTGCGTGGCCGGAGCAGCCCGAGCCGGCCGCTCCCGGTCGGTGCGTCGTCCTGCAACTTGGGTGGAGCTCGGGGGCAAGCTGGGCGGATGCGCACGAGCTTCGACCCGCTCGCCCTCGGCAGCGGCTTCTATTCCGTTCTCACCGCGGTCGTCGTCCCCCGCCCGATCGCATGGGTGTCGACCCGCTCGGTCGACGGCGTCGACAACCTGGCACCGCACTCGTTCTTCACCGTCGCCTGCGTCCGTCCGGCGGTGGTCCAGTTCACCTCCGTCGGGCGCAAGGACTCGCTGCGCAACGTGGAGGCAACCGGCCAGTTCGTCGTCAACCTCGCGCCCGAGCCCCTCTTCGAGGCGGTGAACGCCACCGGCGCGGACTTTCCCCCCGAGGTGAGCGAGCTGGACGCAGTCGGACTGACCCGCCGGAGCAGCGAGAAGGTCCAACCTCCCGGGGTGGCAGAGTCCCCCGTGTCGATCGAGTGCGAGCTGCACTCGACCATCTGCCTCGGCGACTCGACCATCGTGCTCGGTCGGGTGGTCTGGGTGTCGGTCGACGACGAGGCGCTCGTCGGGGGGCACCCCGACATCGGGCGCCTGCGCCCCCTGTCCCGCCTCGGGCGCGACGAGTGGGGCACCGCAGGGCAGGTCCGCTCCATCCCCCGCATCTCCTACGCCGACTGGCAGCAGCGCTGCGCCGAGCAGTGACTGGCGGAGGTGACCGAGGAGGCACCCTCCGGGCAGCAGCCCAGCTCCCCGGCTACCGTCCGGCGCGATGAGACCTTCCCCCGGCGTCCCGTCGGTACGCGACCTGCTCGACGCCACCGGCGGCCCGGTGCTGATGGGCGTGGTCAACGCGACCATCGACTCGTTCTCCGACAGCGGTCGCTTCCCTGACCTCGCCAGCCGCCTCGCCCACGCCGAGAGCCTCCTCGCCGCCGGCGCCGACCTGCTCGACGTCGGTGGCAAGTCGGCCGCCACCGACACCGGGGAGAGCACCCCCGAGGTCGAGATCGAGGCGGTCTGCCCGATCGTCGCCGCCCTGCGCCGGGACCACCCGTCGCTGCCCCTATCGGTGGACACCTACGAGCCGAGCGTCGCCGCAGCGGCCATCGAGGCCGGGGCAACCGTGGTCAACGACGTGAGCGGGCTGCGACGGCGCGCCCTGCTCGGGGTGGTAGCGGACGCCGGCTGCGAGCTGATCCTCACCCACAACCCGGGCTGGCCGGTGGTGCGCCGGGTGGCCGACCGCTCGCCGGCCGGCTTGCACGAGGAGGTGCTCGGCTTCCTGGAGGGGGTGGCGGCGGTGGCGCTGGAAGCCGGCGTGCCCCGTTCCCGGCTGATATTCGACCCCGGGCCGGACCTGCTCAAGACCCCGCGCCAGACCGTCGAGCTGTTGAGCCGGGTGGGCAGCTACGCCGCCCTCGACGTGCCGGTCCTCTGGGCGGTCTCCCGCAAGGACTTCATCGGCGCGCTGACCTCCACTCCTCCGGCCGAGCGCGACGGCGGGACCCTGGCGGCGCTCTGCTTCCTCCTCCGGGGCGGCGGGCGGCTCTTCCGCCTCCACGACGTCGCCCTCGCTCGCAGCTTCGTGACCGTCGCCGCAGCCCTCGAGCGCCCCGCCTCGGTGCCCGAGGAGCTGGAACCGTTCCCCTTCACCCCCTACCGCAAGCCGAGCTGAGCGAGCGGTAGCCGGCAGCGGGAGAGCCCTTCCCCCGGGACCTCCGGTCGGCCTCGGCCCGGAGGTGACAAGGGCCCGGGACCCCGACGGGGACCGGAGGTAACAGGAGCCCCGGGACCCCGACGGGGACCGGAGGTAACCTCGGGTCCCGCCATGGAGACCAGCCCCCCGCTCGCCGTCAACCGCTACCGCGACCACCGGGGGGACGACCTGCGCCCCGTCCACGTCGGCGAGAGCGTCCGCCTCGCCGGGTGGGTAGCCGCCAAGCGCGACCACGGGGGCCTGCTCTTCGTCGACCTGCGCGACCCCGCAGGACCCGGCGGCGGCGGGTCGGTCCAGCTCGTCTGCCGACCCGGGCAGCCTGCCTGGGAGGTGCTCTCGGAGCTGAGGGTGGAGAGCGTCGTGTCGGTGAGGGGCAAGGTGGTCGCCCGCACCCCCGAGACGCTGAACCCCCGCATGCGCAGCGGCGGGGTCGAGGTGGCGGTGGAGGACGCAGAGGTCCTCTCCACCTCGGAGGTGCTGCCCTTCCCCGTCGAGCGCGACACCGAGGTCGGCGAGGAGCACCGGCTGCGCTACCGCTACCTCGACATGCGCCGCGGCCCTCTGATCGAGCGACTGGTGCGACGCAACCGGCTGGCGAGCGTCGTGCGCGCGCACCTCGGCTCGCGCGGCTTCCTCGAGGTCCAGACCCCGGTCCTCACCGCCTCCTCGCCCGAGGGCGCGAGGGACTTCCTCGTACCCTCCAGCCTCTACCCGGGGGAGTTCTACGCCCTCCCCCAGGCGCCCCAACAGTTCAAGCAGCTGCTCATGGTCGGCGGCATCGAGCGGTACTTCCAGATCGCGCCGTGCTTCAGGGACGAGGCGTCCCGGGCCGACCGCTCCCCGGGCGAGTTCTACCAGATCGACCTGGAGATGGCCTTCGCGACCCAAGAGGACGTCTTCGCCGAGGTCGAGTCGCTCATGGGCGCGATCGTCGGCGAGATGAGCGACAAGGTCTCCGAGTCCCCCTTCCCGCGGCTCGGCTTCGCCGAGGCGATCGACCGCTTCGGCACCGACAAGCCCGACCTGCGCTTCGGCCTCGAGATCGCCGAGCTGACCGCGACCCTCGGTGGCCGGACCGAGCTGCCGATGCTCGCTGACGCCCCGAAGGCCGGCCACGTGGTGCGGGCCCTGCTCGTGCCCGGGGGTGCCTCCCGGTCCCGCAAGTTCTTCGACGCTTTCGCCGAGGCGGCCAAGTCCGCAGGCGCCACCGGCTCCTGGGTAGCCCTCGACGGCGACGACCCGAGAGGACCGCTCGCCCGGCGCCTCGACGCCGACGAGCTCGACGCCCTCACCCGGCCCCTCGGCGCCGAGCGAGGCGACGCAGTGCTCGTCGCCGTGGGCCGACGGGAGAGCGCGGCTGCGCTGCTCGGCGAGCAGAGACGCGCCCTCGGCGCCGAGCTCGGCCTCGCGGACCCGCAGCGGCTCGCCTTCGCGTGGGTCGTCGACTTCCCCATGTTCGAGCGCAACGAGGCGACCGGGGGCTGGGACTTCTCCCACAACCCGTTCTCCATGCCCCAGGGCGGGATGGAGGCGCTCCGTGGCCCGGACCCGGGGGAGGTGCTCGCCTACCAGTACGACCTCGTCTGCAACGGGGTCGAGCTGTCCTCGGGGGCGGTGCGCAACCACCGGCCGGACATAATGGAGGCGGCGTTCGCCATCGCCGGCTACGGGCCCGAGCGGATCCGCCGCTCCTTCCCGGCACTGTGGAACGCGTTCCACTACGGTCCCCCGCCGCATGCCGGGATCGCGCCTGGATTCGACCGGATCCTCATGGTCCTGGAGGACCAGTCGAGCATCCGGGAGGTGATCGCCTTCCCGCTCAACCAGTCGGCGCGCGACCTGCTCATGGGCGCGCCGAGCCCGGTCAGCGAACAGCAGCTGCGCGAAGTGCACCTGCAGGTCGTGGCGCCCCCGGAGTGAGCCCGCCCGCACTCCATCCGCCCGGGCCTCGAGACTCGCTCGGCTGGCGGTCGCTCCGACGGTGACCGGTCCGCTCGCCGCCACGGTCGACTTCGACGCCGCCGTCGGCGCCGCCTCGGCAGCTCTCGTTGCGCTGGCCGCCTTGGCCGCTTGGAGCCGCCGGGCACTGCGGGCCGCGAGCTCCCGAGAGCGCGCTGCGCTGCGCCGGGTCGAGGCCGCCGAGGCCGAGGTCTCCACCTTCGAGGCGGCCGCGGCCAACGCCGAGCGAGCCGCCCACCACCACGACCGGGCCCTCCAGATCCTCTGGAGGCTCGCCGAGCTGTCCCACGAGCGCCAGCGTGCCGAGCAGGCGGCGCTCACCCCAGGCGCCCGGCCGGCCGGTGCTCCAGGCCTCGGCGGTGGACTGGGGCTGCTCGTCGAGCGGATCCGGGAAGAAGCCGGCATACCCGGCGAGCTGACCTTGGACCTGGCCGGGGGCCCACCCCCGGCAGAGGTGTCGCTCATCGTGCTCGAAGCGCTGGAGGCGTTGCTCGACGCCGTGGTGAGGCGCTGCGACCACTTCGCCATCGAGCTCCGGGAGCGCCCGGGCGTGCTCGGCGCGCTGGTCGTCGGTAGCGGCTTCGACGGCGGCGAGCCCACCGTGGAGGAAGCCAGGAGGGTGGTGCGCCTCCTGCGTGGCGCCGGGGTCGACGGCACCGTGGCGGCGGTCGGCGGCAACCTGGAAGCCGAGCTCGACTTCCCTGTCGCAGCGCCCTCGTAGGCTCCTACCGGGTTCCCTACCGCCGCGCCCTGCGCCGGCGGCTCTCGCTCGGGGCTCGGAGCTCCCCCACTGCCGGTGCGCCCGCACCGCCACCACCGAGCCGGCGCCCGAGGGGCACCGTCCGAGCCGAGGCAAGGAGCCCGACGTGACCATCCAGAGCACCATCCACCCCTGCGCCGCAGTGCCCGACTGCGGCGACCTCGAGCAGCTGGTCGGCTTCTTCGACGCCTCACGAGTCGCGAGGACCGTGCGCAGCTACGGCGCGTGCGCCTACGCGCTGCCCGAGGCTTGGCGACGCGGCGACCCTCGCCAGGTCCAGCTCGTCCCGGTCGCCGACCTGCTCGGCTGGGTCGCCCCGGCATGCGTGGACACCCTGGTCTTCGTGGGCGGAGGCAGAGCCTCCACGAGCAGTGCCGGCGGCGAGCTGGCCGGAGGCGGCACCGACCCTGCCGACGCCTGCCGACGCCTGCCGGCGGTCGACGTGGTGGTCGCCGTCGACCGTTCCGGCGCCCTCGCCGGGCGGGTCCGAACCGGCGCCCGCTACGAGAACCGAGTGCCGGCAGGGGGCCGGCTGTTCGACGCGCTCCACCGCTGCCTCGACCTCGCCACCCCGCCACCTTCGGAGTCGACTGCGCGCCTGCTCGCCATCCTCTGGCTCGGGGCGGCCGCCTCCTCGGGATCCCGGGCGCGCCCCCTCCGATGGCCTGCCGTCCTTCGCTGCCACCCGATCGCTGCAGCCCTGATCGAGGAGGACCCCCGGATCGGCGAAGCGGCGCTGGAGGAAGCGGTCGCAGCCCTCCCGGCGATCTGGACCTGGGAGTCGCTGCGGGAGGCGACTGCGCTTCACGGGACCCTCGACGCCCTCTGTCCCTCCGGGCTGGCCCACTGGATGGACGAGGGGATGTTCTCCCGGTGGGCGACCGGCTCGGCGGTGGGCCTCGACCGGGCGCTCGCCGACCTGGGCGGCGTGCTCACCCCGTCAGCCGCGGCCCGCGTCGGCCTCCTGCTCGCCCGCAGCGGCCTCAAGGTCCCGAGCGGCCTCGAGGTCCCGAGCGGCCTCGAGGTCCCGAGCGGCCTCGAGGTCCCGAGCGGGCTCGAGGTCCCGAGCGGGCTGCCGGCAGCCGGCGCTCCGGGATGATGCTGCGCTACCCCGGGGCGTCGGGAGGCCCCTGCCGCGGTCGTTGCGCTCGGGCGCCCCGAGCCCGAGCATCCCGAACCCGGGCATCCTCGGCTGGTCAGCTGTGGCCGGCGCTCACCCCACCGGCGGGGCGACGTCGAGCGGGACGCCCCAGCGGCTCAGCTCGCAGGTGATGACCCCCTCCGAGCCCCCCTTCGCGGTCATCAGGAGCACCACCTGTCGGAGGTGGCCGGCGGGGCCCACGTAGAAGCGGTAGGTGACTTCAGGAGCCAAGGTCCCGAGCTCCTGTTGCACCGGGGCCGGCGCCAGCTTCTCGTAGGCCGCCAGCGACAGCGCTGCCTCGAAGCCGGTGGTCTGCCGCCCCGCGATCGTCTCACCGGGGATCGGGCGGACATCGGAGAGCAGCGACGGGGCTGCGATCGAGCTGGCCGGGATCGTCCTCGCCGTGGACTCCTGCCATGCAGGGGGGGCTCCGGGCAGGTCGAGCCTCACCCACTCCTTCGAGCCGATCTGGATGAACGACGACGAGACCGTCTCGCCCGACACCGTGGCAACCAGCGTCCCGCGTTCCTCGTGGTTTGCCGGGTCGAAGGCGAAGTTCGCCCGGTAGCGCTCGGCGCTCTGCGCGGAGGCGCCGAGCGAGCCGCTGCAGCTCTCCTGCCCCGGCTCGCTCTCGGCGCGCAGCAGAGCTGTCTCCCAGCCCGGCTCGCCCGGCCCGGTGGTACTGGTGGTGCTGGTGGTCGCCGGCGTGGTGCTGCTGGTGCTCGCCGCCGTGCTGGTGGTCGCCCGCGAAGACGGGCTGGTCGACGCCGCCTTGGTGCCACCTTTGCCGGCGGCGGTAGTGGCGGCGGTGCTCCTGCCGGCGGTGCTCGACGCCCTCGCCGCTGCCGGAGTCGACCGGCCGCAAGCCGCCAGACCACAGGCTGCCACGCTCAGGACCAGGATCGCCGTGCCCGCTGCCCTGAACCCCGACATCCGCTTTCCGCCCACTTCCGAATTCTAGCCGAGGTGCGAAGCTCGGGAGCTACGAGCTCGAAGTCTTCCGGGTCTTCCGGCACCGAGGACGCAATCGCGCTACTGGCCCTGCGCAGCCCCGGGAGCACGGCCCCAGGACTTCACCCCGTGTTCGCCATTCGTACACCGTCGGTTGACCCCTGGATCACCTGGACTTCCTAACGTGCCGGCGTCCAACCGACCAGAGGAGCTGTTCACCGAATGAAAGATCTCCGTGCCCGCCCGCGCACGACCGTCGCCGCTGCTGCCGCCGGTCTATCGCTGCTCGCTGTTGCCTGTGGCTCGAGCGCTGCCGCGTCGGCCAGCACCGCTGCGCCAGGCGCCCCCCGTGACGCCCGTCCCGCATCGGCTCTGGCAGCGTCGAGCCTTGCCGCCCCGGGCTCCACCGAGGCCGGATCGACGGCCCTCGCGGGCACGAGCCCGATCACCCGGGGCGCGAGCGCCAGCGAAACCTCGGGTGCGAGCAGCGCCCCCGAGGACCTCACCATCTGGACGGCCTTCAGCGGCACGCTCGGAGCGACCTTCGACCACCTCGTGACGGCGTTCAACTCCTCCCAGCACGCCTACCACGTGGTCGCGGTCTACAAAGGCTCCTACTCGCAGGTCCTCGCCGACACGATCGCCGCCTTCCGGGCGCACGCCGCCCCCAATATCGCCCAGATCTTCGATGCGGGCACGGCGACGATCATGGATGCCAAGGGGACCTACGTACCCGTGCACGAGCTCATGGCTCGCTACCACCTCCCCTTCTCGACGGCTGATTTCATCGGCGGCGCGGCGAGCTACTACGAGACCGCCGCCGACCAGCTCGACTCGCTGCCTTTCAACAGCTCCACCCCGGTCCTCTACTACAACAAGGCCGAGCTGGCCCACGCCGGGATAATGGCTGCCCCGCACACCTGGACCGAGCTGGCCGCCGACGCCGCCACCCTGGCTGCGCACGGGCAGCGCTGCAGCCTGACCTCCTCGGGCGCCTACGTGATGTGGACCGACCTCGAGCAGTACGCCGTGTGGAACGGCTACCACTACGCCACCGAGGACAACGGCTACGGCGGGATCAAGGGCGTGAAGCTGCAGATCGACTCCCCTCCGTTCATCTCGCATCTCGCCCTGCTCGGCAACCTCGCCCGCAAGGGCGGCTACATCTGGAACGGGGTGGCCACCTCCACCGTGCCGCTGTTCACCAAGGGCACCTGTGCGATGTACGAGCAGAGCTCGGCCGACCTGACCACCATCGAGGCGGCAGCCAAGTTCCCCCTCGGCGTGGCAGAGCTGCCGGTCGTCGCCGGCGACAAGGCGGCACCGCAGAACACGGTGGTCGGTGGGGCCTCCCTGTGGACGCTCGCAGGCGCAGCGCCGGCGAGCTACAAGGGCGACGCCCTCTTCCTCCACTACCTCATGTCACCGCCCGCCCAGGCCTACTGGGCCTCTCACACCGGCTACGTCCCGGTGACCAACGCCGCCGCAGCGCTGCTCAACTCCGAGCACTTCTACAAGACCCACCCGAGCGACCTCGTGGCCGTCGAGGAGCTGACCAACAAGCCCCCGCTCCCCTACACCCGCGGCATCCGCCTCGGCTACCTGCCCGAGGTCCGAGAAGACGAGGCCTCGGCGATCGCAGAGGTGCTCTCCGGCAAGGAGACTGCCGCCCACGCGTTGGCGGTCGCCCAGGCGCAGGGTGACACGATCCTCAGGCAGTTCGCCGCCCAGTATGGGGGCTAGCTCGCTCGCCTCAGCGAGCGTTGCGGTCCCCTCGGCGACCGAGCCGGCAACCGAGCCGGCGCCGAGGACCGCGCGTGGCGGTGCCCCGGCGACCCGAGGGCTCGGGCGACGTCGTCCCACTCGGGGCGACGTCGCCTTCGGGCACCGCCTCCTCCCGGCCCTGCTCATCCTGCCGGAGCTGGTCGTCGTCGGGATCTTTTTCCTCTGGCCGTCGGTGCAGGCGATCAGCGAGGCTTTCCAACAGACCAATGCCTTCGGGCTCGGAGCACGCTTCGCCGGCCTCGCCAACTTCGGTGCCGCGCTGCAATCCGGCTACGGACAGGCCGTTTGGGTGACTGCAGCGTTCACCGCCCTCACCACGGTCGTCTCGATGGCCCTCGGCCTCTTCCTCGCCACCCAGGTGGAGAGCACCGGCCGCTTCCGCCCCGTCTACCGGACCGTGTTCATCTGGACCTACGCGATACCCGGCGCAGTGGCCGGCGCCCTGTGGTTGTTCCTCTTCGAGCCGGGCGTCGGGCCGGGGGCCCGGCTCCTCTCCTACCTCGGGGTCCACTGGAACTTCGCGCTGTCGGCTCCGGAGGCTTTCGGCCTCGTCGTCGCCCTGACCGTGTGGCAGCAGACCGCCTATGACTTCGTGTTCTTCTCCGCCGGCCTCCAGGCGATCCGGGCCGACGTGCTCGAGGCGGCCTCGCTCGACGGGGCCGGACCGTTCACCCGCTTCTGGAGGGTCGTGATGCCACTGCTCGGCCCGACGGTCGTCTTCGTCGCCGTGATGGACGTCCTCGCAGCGCTCTTCGGCAGCTTCGCGGTCATCGACCTGCTCACCCAGGGCGGGCCGGGCGGGTCCACCACCACGCTCGTGTACATGATCTACCGGGACGGCTTCCAGAACGGCGACGTGGGCCTCGCCGGAGCGGAGACCATCTTGCTGTTCGTGCTGGCCGGGATCCTGCTCGCCGTGCAGGTTCGGGTGCTCAACCGCCGGGCGCACTACCGATGAGGCGATCCCGGCGCTGGCGGAGCGCTCTGCGCCACCTCGTGCTCGTGGCGCTGGCGGTGGTGATGGCCCTACCCCTGTACCTGGCGGCGGTGGTCGCCACCCACTCGGCCGCGTCGGTGCTGCGCGGCGTCCCCCTGCTACCCGGCGGGCACCTCGGCACGAACCTGACGACGATCTTCGGTCGAGGCGTGCCCGACACGCCGTCGCTCACCACCATGCTCGCCAACTCGGCGATCATGGCCTTCTCGGTCGCGCTGCTCAAGCTGGCGCTGTCGATACCGGCGGCCTACGCGGTCACCTTCTTCCGCTTCCCGGGTCGGCGCATCGCCTTCGCGCTCGTCTTCGTGACCCTGATGCTCCCGATCGAGGTCCGCTTCTTCCCGACCTATGCGGTGACCGCCCACCTCGGACTGCTCGACACCCGCACCGGTCTCGTGCTCCCGCTCGTCGCCTCTGCGACCGCCGTGTTCCTCCTCCGCCAGTCCTTTCGCGCCTTCCCTCTCGAGCTCGCCGACGCCGCTCGGCTGGACGGTATCGGGCCGCTCCGCTTCTTGGTCCACATCGTCTTGCCCCTCACCCGGCCGATCCTGGCGGCGATCTTCGTGCTCGAGTTCATCTACGGCTGGAACCAGTACCTCTGGCCGCTCCTCGTCTCCTCGAGCGCCCGCCAAGCCACCGTGGTGATGGGCATCCGGGAGATCATCGGCGCGGCGCAGAGCTTCGCAGTGCCACAGTGGAACCTCGTCATGGCCATCTCGCTCGTCGCCCTCGTCCCTCCGGTGGTCGTGGTGGTCGTCATGCAGCGCTGGTTCGTGCGAGGCCTGATGAGCGGGATCAGCTGAGGCGCGCAGTGCGAGCCGAACCCGCCGGGAGGAGCCCGCAGATCTGGTCGCACCGGGGCCGCCTCCGCCCCGCAGAGGTCGACGCCGACAACACCGTTGCCGCCTTCGCCCGGGTGGCCTCCGCCGACCTCGACGGCCTCGAGCTCGACACTTGGATGACCCCCGACGAGCGCTGGGTCGTGGTCCACGACCGGGACACCCCTGGCGGCCCGGTCGACCGGCTCGCCCGGGCCGATCTCCCCGGGCTTCCCGACCTGCTCGATTGCCTCCAGGCCGGTGACGTCGGCACCCGCAACGTGGAGGTCAAGGTCGCCGCCGACCCCGATCCCGAGCGGGCCGACCTGCTCGCCCGCCGGTTGCTCGACGAGCTCGGCCGCCTGGACGGAGGGGTAACCACCCGGGAGGTGGTCTCCTCCTTCGCTCCCGGCCTCACCGACCGCCTGGCGGAGCTGTGCGCTGCCAACCCGGGGGGGCCGCGGGTCTCCCTGCTCTGCATGGCGCCGCCCGGTCCCGCCCAGCTCGCCCGCCTGGCCGCCGCCGGCTACTGGGGAGTCCACACCTCCGGCGAGCTGCTCGCCCGGTCACCCGGAGCGGTCGGTGCGATCCACGCCGCCGGCCTCGCCGTGGTCGCCTGGACGGTCAACGACCCGGAGGCGGCTGCGGCCCTCGCCACCGCCGGGGTCGACGCGCTGATCACCGATTCCCCACTTCTGCTTCGCGCCACCCTCGGGGCAGTGGATGCGGACGGCTCACTCCCCGAGCTCGGCTAGGGCGGAGCGGGTACGCGCAAGGAACGGTCCGGCACCGAGCGCGGTCTCGATCCGGACTGCCCGGCGCAGGTGCCACCTCGCCCGGGACAGGTCCCCGGTGAGCCGGCACAGCATCCCGAGATGGTGGTCGGTCGGTCCCCACCAGCCGACGAGCGGTCCCACCCGCACCGCCCGCGCGGGTGACGACGCGAGCAGCGGGTAGAGCTCCTTGGCGTGGTCCGCAGCACCCACGAGGTAGGAAGCGTGGGCGTAGAAGCTCACGACCGCGAGCCACTCGACGTCGACGTGGATCCGGGCGAAGCCGTCGAGCGCCTGCGCGTCGAGCAGGCGGCGCGCCAGCGCGTGCTCACCCGCCAGGCCCGCCACCAGCGCCAGGCCGGCGCGGAAGCTCGAGACGCTCGGGTGGTCCCTCGAGAGCTCCTCCATGACCGGCAGGAGGGCGTCGGCGCGCCCGCGCTCCATACCGAGCAGGGCCGTGTGCGCCAGGGCGAGCATCTCGGCGCTTTGGTCGTTCGCCGCCCGCCCGTGCGACAGAGCCTCGGCCCCATGGAGCTCGGCGTCGTCCATCCGGCCCTCGATCTGGGCGGCCGTGCTGGCGATCCGCGCGGCATGGGCCAGCTCGTGCTCGAGACCCAGGGCCTCGGCGGCCGCGACCTGCTCGGCGACCGCCAGCCGCCAGTCCTCGGGGTGCCCCCGCTCGAGGGCGGACCAGGCCTGGGTCCACCAGGCATTTGCAGCCACGACCAGGTCGCGGCGCTCCCGGGCCACGGCGATCGTCGCCTTGCTCAGGCGATCGAGCACGTCGGGGTCCTTGCTCGCCACGAGCTCGCGGACCGATCCGAGCGAGAGCAGCAGCTCCGCCGGGAGCCCGGGTCGCTTCACGACATCCTCGAGCTCCGCAGCGATCTCGTCCCGACGTCGCAGCTGTCCAGAACGCTCGAAGCTCAGTTGCCGGAGGAGCATGGCGAGGACCAGGGTCCGCAGGACGGGCTCGTCGTGGCCGAGGACCTCGAGCGCCCTCTCCAGCGCGGCCACCCTTGCCGGATCGACGCTCCCCATGACCAGTGCCCGGCCGAAGCCGATCGCTGCATGAGCCTGGAGGCGTGGATCACCGAGAGCCTCCGCCAGGTGCAGGGCAGCGACGAACTTCTCGTCTGCCTCCGAGCCGCGACCACAGGCGTGGAGGGCCTCACCGAGGCGGACCAGGGTCGCTCCGTGCTCGGCGGTGTCCACCGACCACAGCCGGACCGCCCGCTCGTAGCTCGCTATCGCCTCGTCCGTCGCCGCCGCCGCCATCGCCTCGTTGCCGGCGAGCACCGCCCAGTGCGCTGCCCTGGACGTCGCCGAGGGGTCCACTGTCGCCACTGCCGCCCAGTGACGGGCCAGGTCTGCGGCGGGGACCGAGCCCCCGGGAGCCGTCAGCTCCAGCTCCGAGGCAGCCCGCCGGTGGAGGTCGAGTCGCCTGACGGCGGCGAGGTCGAGCTCCACGGCGGTCTGCATCAGCGCATGGGAGAAGGACAGACGCGCCGTCGAGACCTCGACGACGATCCCGGCGAGCAGCGCGTCCTCCGTGGCGGCGATGGCCCCCGCCGCATCGAGCTCTACCAGGCGACCGGCGAGCATCGGGTCCCAGTCCCGCCCGAGCACGGCCCCTGCGCCGAGGAACGCCCGGGTCGGGGGGGCCAGGACCGCAAGCCTCTGCGCAAGGAAGTTGCGTATTCGC
>JAKARG010000038.1 GCA_021819345.1 Actinomycetes bacterium
CCTGCTGCCGGTGAGCCGGCGGGTGAGCCCGTCGAAGGCGCCGGCGGCGCCGGCGGCCGCCACGACCCCGCTGACCCCGGGACCGAGGGCGGCGACCAACGACGGGGCGAGCACGCTGTAGGACAGCGGGTAGAAGCCGCCGTACCAGCTCGGGTCCCAGAGCACGAGCCCGTGGCGGGCGGCCACGTGCGCCCGGAAGACCTGGGCGGCCACGTCGGTGCCGCGAAGCCCGAGAGCCCATGCCGCGCCGGCGAGCGCCGCAGCCAGCGCGGCCGGGCCGACGGCGACCGCGATGCTGGTCGGGCTCCGCCGTCGTCGGCAAGGATGGGGCAGGGTAGCCGTGGGCGGGACCGGCCCGGCCCGGCCTGCCCTTGGAGGATCAGTGCGCGCCACCATGCAGGACGCCCAGCTCACCATCTCCTCGATCTTCCGTCACGGCGCCCGGGTGCACCGAGGGTCCAAGGTCCTGACCTTCGACGGGACCGGCTGCGTCGAGGCGACCTTCGCCGAGGTGGCCGACCGGGTGGAGCGGCTCGCTGCCGGGCTGCGCAGTATCGGGGTCGGCGAGGGAGACGTCGTCGGTACCTTCATGTGGAACAACCAGGAGCACCTGGAGGCCTACTTCGCGGTGCCGGGCCTCGGGGCGGTGCTCCACACCCTCAACCTGCGGCTGTTCCCCCAGCAGCTCGCCCACGTGGTGAACCAGGCGGGGGACAAGGTGGTGCTCGTCAACTCGAGCATCCTCCCGCTGCTTGCCCGGGTGGCCCCCGAGCTTCGATCCGTGGAGCGCTACGTGGTCGTCGACGACGGCCCGCTCGACCCCGCCGCCCGGGACGGGCTCGGCAAGGAGCTGCTCGGCTACGAGGAGCTGCTCGGCGCGGAGCCCTCGGGCGTGGTCTGGCCCGAGCTCGACGAGCGGGCCGCAGCCGCGATGTGCTACACGAGCGGGACCACCGGGGACCCCAAGGGCGTGGTCTACAGCCATCGTTCGACCTGGCTGCACGCCTTCGCCTACAACAACTCGGCACCGCAGCTGCCCCTGAGCGACCGCGAGCGGGCCCTGCTCGTGGTGCCGATGTTCCACGTCAACGCCTGGGGGTGGCCGTTCGCGGCCTGGATGCACGGCGCCGACCTGGTCATGCCGTCGAGGTTCTTGCAGGGCGAGCCCCTCGCCAACCTGCTCGCCTCCACCCGGGCAACCTGCTCGGCAGGGGTGCCGACGATCTGGAACGAGGTGCTCGAGCACCTGAGGAGCCATCCCGAGCTCGACTGCTCGGCGCTGAAGGGCCTGGTGTCGGGAGGTTCGGCCCTGCCCCCCAAGCTGGTGGAGGGCTACGACGAGCTCGGGATCCTCGTCCTGCAGGGTTGGGGCATGACCGAGACCAGCCCGGTGTGCGCAGTGAGCTTCCCGCCGCGCGGAGCCGACCCGACCGATCCGACCTGGCGTCTCAAGACCGGGAGGGTCGTTCCCGGCGTCGAGGTGCGCATCGTGACCGAGGGCGGCACCGAAGCCCCCTGGGACGGCGTGACGACCGGCGAGATCGAGGTCCGGGGCCCGTGGATCACCGGCAGCTACCACCTCGACCCGGCTCCGGAGAAGTTCCACGACGGCTGGCTGCGGACCGGTGACATCGGCAGCATCGACGCCTCCGGGTTCCTCCAGATCACCGACCGCCTGAAGGACGTGATCAAGTCGGGGGGCGAGTGGATCTCCTCGGTGGAGCTGGAGAACCAGATCATGAGCCACCCCGAGGTGCTCGAGGCGACCGTGGTCGGGGTCCCCGACGAGAAGTGGGGCGAGCGGCCCCTCGCCGTCGTGGTGCGCCGTGAGGGCTCGGAGCTCGACGCCGGGCGGCTGCGGGACTTCCTCGCCGATCGGGTCGCCCGGTGGTGGGTCCCGGAGCGCTGGGCGTTCGTCGACGCGGTGCCGAAGACCTCTGTCGGCAAGTTCGACAAGCGGGCCGTGCGCGCCCAAGAGGCCGAGGGCGTACTCCGGGTCGAGCAGGTCTGACCGACTGCGCTGGGCCGGCGGGACTGGCTCAGGCCTGGCTCAACCCCGACGAAGGGAGCGGAGGGTGGCGCCCATCCCCGCTCCCGCCGGCGGCGGGGTGGGGAGGGCCTGCCCGGCGTCGAGGCGGGCGTCGATCCGCTTGGCCTGGCGGGCGTCGGAGCGGACCCATTCGACGAACAGGGGGATCGAGCCGAGCAACGTGGCGACCTCGGTCGCCGCCCACAGCACGGCTCCGCCGTGGTGCGAGCTCGCCAGGGTGTACATCGGGGCGATGGTGGTGCGCTTGGACATGATGGCGATCCCGAGGAACGACTCGACCGGGACGCCGATCAGGAGGTTGACCATCCGGAACCCGGGGCTCGCCCGCCCGCCGGGGATCGGGTCGGGGCCGAGCATCGGCCACCAAAAGAGCGTTGCCCCGAACAGGAACCCGAGGTTGATCAGGTCCATGAGCCACATGTGCTCCATTGCGTAGCCGATCGCCGGGGTGAGAAAGAAGGCGTACATCGACAGGTAGTACATGAAGAACACCGGCACCGGGTGGCGGACCACGGCGAAGGGACGCGAGTGCAGCACCCGGAGCGCGCGGACCTTGATCGAGTGACGGGAGGTCTGCAACAGCAGGGTCATCGGGGCCCCGAGCGCCGCCAGCGGGGGGGCGATGATCATGAGCAGCAGGTGCTGGAAGACGTGGGAGACGAAGGTGTAGCCGGCGTAGGTGGCGACCGAGGAGCACAGCGCCATCCAGATCGCGGCGAGCCCGGCGAGGAACGACACGGTCCGCCACGGCGACCAGCTCCGCCCGCGGGCACCGAGGCGGTCCACCGCCTTCACGTACCAGGCGGCTATCGCCACCACCGCGACGTCGACCCCAACGGTGAAGGGGGACCAGTACCAGTCGAGCAACACGTGGCGCAGGTCCACGGCCGGCTCGGGACCCATGTGCATGGTCGCGGTGGCGAGGTGGACGGCGGAGGGGAGCATCTCGGTTACCTCCGGCGACGATACGCCCTCGGAGGCCCGCTGACCCAACGGGGTAGCGTCGGGGTCGGGATGTGCGGTCGGTACGTGTCCACTGCGAGCCCCGAGGAGCTCGCCGCCGAGTACCACGTCGACGATGTCGCGCTGGACGGGCCGCTCCCGCCCCGCTGGAATGTGGCGCCGACCCAGTCGGTCTACGTCGTGGCCGCCGTGAGCCCGACCTCTCCGGGCGTTCCCGGGCAAGCTCGGGAACCCCGGCCGGCGGGCCGTGACGTCGGGCACGCCAGGGCGGGAGCAGAGGACCCCGGATCCCCCTCGGGGGGTCGCCGTTGGCTCGGGGCCATGCGCTGGGGCCTGGTCCCCTCCTGGGCGCAGAGCCCTGCGGTGGGCGCCCGGATGATCAACGCCCGGGCCGAGACCCTCGCGAGCAGGCCCGCGTTCCGCTCGGCCCTACGCCGCCGGCGTTGCGTCGTCCCCGCCGACAGCTTCTGGGAGTGGCGAGCAGGTCCCGGCAGGTCCAAGCAGCCCTACGCCATCAGGCGTCGGGGAGGGGGGACCCTTGCGTTCGCCGGCCTCTGGGAGCGCTGGCGTGACCCCGTCACCCCCGGCCCGGCACTTCACAGCGTGGCGATCGTCACGACCAGGGCCAACCGGAGCCTGGCGGTCCTGCACGAGCGGATGCCGGTGGTGCTCGACGCCGCCGGGGTGGAGCGCTGGCTCGACCCCGAGCTGGAGGAACCCGAGCTGCTCCTCCCGCTGCTCGTGCCTGCCCCCGACGAGGGCTGGGAGCACTGGCCGGTCGATGCCCGGGTGGGCTCGGTGGCCAACGACGGCCCCGAGCTGCTCGAGGCATTGCACGTCGGGGTCGGAGACCGCCAGCGTTTCAAGGCCTAGCGCTACCGATCCTGCGACGACCGTCCGGCTCGGGACTCCTTGCGTCACCGTTGCCGCGGCCGGGGCACGGCGTCGAGCCCCGGCGGGCGCGAAGCGACGTCCGATCTCCGCCAGAACCGCACCCGGCCCGGCGCGACCATCACCGGCGTGGTCGAGGACTTCGAGCACTGCTACCGGGCCCTCCGCTCTCGGGACCCCCGCTTCGACGGGTGGTTCTTCGCTGCTGTGACCACGACGGGGATCTACTGCCGCCCGAGCTGTCCGGCACGGACGCCGGCGCGCCCGAACGTCCGCTTCTACCCGAGCGCCGCGGCTGCGCAGCAAGGAGGCTTCCGGGCGTGCCTGCGGTGCCGCCCGGACGCAGTGCCGGGCTCGCCGGAGTGGAACGGGCGCACCGACGTGGTCTCCCGGGCGATGCGCTGCATCGCCGAGGGGCTCGTCGACCGTGAGGGCGTCGAGGGGCTCGCCTCACGCCTCGGCTACGGTGCCCGCCAGCTGCGGCGGATGCTGGTGGCCGAGGTGGGTGCGGGCCCCCTCGCGCTCGCCCGGGCGCAGCGCGCCCAGACGGCGCGCTTGCTGGTCGAGACGACGGACCTCGGCATGGCGGAGATCGCCTTCGCGGCAGGTTTCTCGAGCATCCGCCAGTTCAACGACACCTTCAAGGAGGTGCTCGGGCGCACCCCGAGCGAGCTGCGGGAGCGCGCCGGCGGCGCGCGCCGGGCCGGGGGCAGGGCTGGTGGAGCTCCCGGGCCGGCAGCGGAGGGCGCCGCCTGCTCGACCATCGCCCTGCGCCTCCCCTTCCGTCGGCCGATGGCGTCGAGCGAGCTGCTCGGCTTCCTCGGGGCACGCTCGATCGCCGGCATCGAGGAGCAAGAGGATGGGGTCTACCGCCGGACCCTGCGCCTTCCTCATGGCAACGGCGTGGTCAGCCTCGAGCCGGGACAAGGGAACATCGCGGCCCGGCTCGTGCTCGCGGACCTGCGGGACCTCGCCGTCGCCGTGGCGCGCTGTCGTCGGCTCCTCGACCTCGACGCCGACCCGGTCGCGGTCGACGCTGCGCTCTCGGCGGACCCACTGCTGGCCCGCCTGGTGGCGGCCACCCCTGGGCGGCGGGTCGCCGGCGCCGTCGACGGGTTCGAGCTCGCCGTGCGAGCGGTCGGTGGCCAGCAGGTGTCGGTGACGAGCGCCCGCGCAGTGCTCGGGCGGCTGGTAGCCGTGGCCGGCCCAGGGGTCGGCCTGCAGACCGGCCACATGCAAGGGCCTGCTCCGGGGGCGGCGGCACTGTCCCGGGTCTTCCCCACGCCCGAGGAGATCCTGTCCGCGCCACCAGGGGCGCTCGCGATGCCGGCCGCCCGCCGTGAGGCGGTGATCGCGCTGGCACGGGCGGCGGACAGCGGGAGCCTGGAGCTCGACGCCGGAGCGGACCCGGAGGAGGTCGCGACCAGGCTGGTGGCGCTGCCCGGCGTCGGTCCCTGGACCGCCTCCTACGTGGCGTTGCGCGCGCTCGGCGACCCCGACGTGTTCCTGCCGTCCGATCTCGGCGTACGACGCGCGCTCGAGCGGCTCGGTGCGCCGTCCACGCCCCGGTCTGCGCTCGCCCTGGCTGAGCGGTGGCGGCCCTGGCGGTCCTATGCGTTGATGTACCTGTGGTCTGCCGCCGCGCCGACGCACAGGGATGCGGCATGACGAGAGGAGGCGGCGTGACCGGAGGAGGCAGGGTGACCGCAGCAGACAGGGTGACGAGAGGGGACAGGGTGAGGCGCGCAGTTGCCGACCGGGGGCAGCGGGTCCTGCACCCCGGCACCACCCACCTCGTGATCGAGACCCCCATCGGCGCCCTGGAGCTCGTGGGCGACGAAGTGGGCCTCACCCACGTGCGGCTCCCGAGCCCGACGGAGCCGCCCGGGCCGCCCGGCGAGGTCGCCGGGCCGCTTCGCAGCGCGGCGGCGCAGCTCGGGGAGTACTTCTCCGGGGCACGGACCGCTTTCGAGCTCCCGCTCGCTCCGCAGGGCACGGACTTCCAGCTCGCCGTCTGGAAGGCCCTCGCCGAGATCCCCTACGGCGAGACGATCACCTACGGCGAGCTCGCCGCGCGCGTCGGGCGTCCGGGGGCGTGCCGGGCGGTCGGCCAGGCCAACGGTGCCAACCCGCTGCCCATCGTGCTGCCCTGCCACCGGGTGGTCGCCGCTGGCGGCCAGCTCGGCGGCTACAGCGGGGGGCTCGAGGTGAAGCGCCGTCTGCTCGCCCTGGAGGGGGCGCGGCCACTGGTCGCTGCTCCCCTCGGCCGACCTCGCCGGTCGAGCACGCTCGCGGACCACGCCGCAGCGGGGTGACGCTGGCCGCTCCTCGCGGTGTAGGATTCGACCGATTGGAAGCCGGTTCGCTGGCAGGTGAGGAGAGGAGGCGGGCAATGAGATCAGAGCCTCATAGTCATAAGCCCCCACAGCCTCGCCCCGGCGTCGCCATGGCCCTCCTCCAGACCGCCTGAACCTCGGTTCTCGGTACGGTCCCCGCTCCCGTAGCGGGTCGGACGCCAGACGTCGGGGAAACTCCAAGCAGCTGAAGGCCGGCCAGCAGGTCTCGACCTCGGGACCTCGTGGCTCAGGTCCGCAGCACGCGTAACCCCGTCGGTCCCGGGCCACGATGCCGTGGCGCCGCGCCAGGAGAGAGCTTCCGGTCGCTGCACAGCGGCCCGTACCCCGAGAGGAGGTGGTCCCGTGCCCGCACGCGACCTGCCCACGATCGCCCCAGAGCAGGGCAACCCAGACGACGTTCGCATCCGCGGTGCCCTCGGCACCCTTCGCGAGCACCACCTCTCCGACCCCAGGGCACCCCGCTGGCTGATGCGGGTGCTGGCCTTCCTCGTCGTCATGGGCCCCGGGATCATCGTCATGGTCGGCGACAACGACGCGGGGGGCGTCACCACCTACGCCCAGGCCGGCCAGGCATTCGGCTACAGCCTGCTGTGGCTGTTCCCCATCCTGCTCGTGGTGCTCTACGTGGCCCAGGAGATGGTCGGACGCCTCGGGGCGGTCACCGGCATCGGGCACGGCAAGCTGCTCCGGGCCCGCTTCGGGCGGTTCTGGGCCACCTTCAGCGTCATCGACCTGTTCCTGCTCAACTTCCTCACCCTGCTCACCGAGCTCATCGGGATCGACCTCGGCGGCCGGTTCCTCGGCATCTCCCCGTGGGTGTCGGTACCGGTCTTCGCCGCCTTCCTCGTCGGGATCGTCCTCGGGCGTCAGTTCTACCGCTGGGAGCGGATGGTCTTCGTCATGGTCGGGGTCAGCATGATCATGCTGGCCATGCCCTTCGTCACCGGCTCCGGGCGGGTGGCCGACTGGGGCAGGGTCGCCCACAGCCTGGTGATCCCCGGAGTGCACGGCGGGCTCACCACCACGGCCATGATCTTCATCATCGGCATCGTCGGCACCACCATCGCCCCCTGGCAGCTGTTCTTCCAGCAGGGCAGCGTGGTCGACAAGGCGATCAGCACCCGCTTCACCAACTACGAGCGGGCGGACACCTTGGTCGGGTCGATCTTCACCAACCTCCAGGGCGCGGCGCTCGTCGTGGTCGGCGCCGTCGCATTCGTCGGCACCCGGCTCTTCGGTGCCCAGTCCAACGCCCTGCACCTCGCCGACGGCCTGGCGCACTTCGTCACCCCCGCCCTCGGGGACCTCTTCGCCATCGTCTTGCTGAACGCGGCCATGATCGGTGCGGCGACGGTCACCCTCGCCAGCTCGTACGCCATCGGCGACCTCTTCGGGGTCAACAGCTCCCTCAACTCGGCGGTGCGCAACGCCAAGGGCTTCTATGGCTCCTACGTGGCGAGCGTGGCGGTGGCCGGGGGGATCGTGCTCCTCCCCCACCTGCCCCTCGGGGTGATCAACCTCGGCGTGCAGGTCCTCGCCGGGGTCCTCCTGCCGAGCGCCCTCGGCTTCTTGGTCCTGCTCTGCAACGACCGGGAGCTGCTCGGACCGTGGACCAACTCACCCTGGCTCAACGTGGTCTCCACCCTGATCGTCGCCGTGCTGCTGCAGCTGTCCCTCGTGCTCACCGTCGGGACGATCTGGCCGAGCGTCGACGTCACCACCCTCAGCCTGCTCACGGGGCTTCCGGTGCTCGGGGCCACCGTCGCCGTCGGGGTGGTCCAGCGCCGGCGGGCGGGGCGCTGGCGGGCGGACCCGGTCGAGCTCGCCCGCCGGGCGGACTGGGTCACCCCGCCGGAGGTGCTGGGGCGCTCGCTGCCCCGCTCCAGGGGTCGGAGCCTGGTCCTCGGCACCATGCGGGCCTACCTGGTGGTCGCAGTGGTGCTGATGGTCGTCAGCCTGGCGAAGCTCGGCCACTGAGCCGGCAGCCCGACAGGGCCGCTAGCGCTTGCGCCGGCGACCGCCGGGTGGGGGCAGGGTGAGCAGGAAGTCGACCAGGCCGGCGAAGTAACGCTCCTGGTCGTCGTACATCGCCAGGTGGCTCCCCTCGGGGCAGTACAGGTAGCGCCCCTCGGGCAGGCGATCGGCCATCATCTCCATGTGGGCGGGGTCCATGGTGTCGTGGCGGGCGCCGATCACGAGGGTCGGGACCGTGATCCTGGAGAGGTCGTCGACCCGGTCCCAGGACGCAAGGCTGGCCTCGGGGCTCATGCCCATCTCGCTCGGACCCTGCATCGGGACGTAGATGTCGGGGTTGATGTTGTCGAGGCCACGGCGGACCGGGTCCGGCCACTCCGCCACCGGCATCCGGATCGTGTGCTCGGTGTAGTAATGCTCGACCAGTAGCTCCATGTAGAGCGGGTCGGCAGTCTCGCCCCGCCGCTCGAGGTCGAGGATCCGGGCGAGCACGTCGGGGTCCATCGCCGGCATCAGCACCTGCTCCGCATAGGCGGTGTAGGCCGGGGCGCTCGCCATCATGTTCGAGACCACCAGGGCCCGGAGGTGGTCCTGGTGGGCGAGGGCGTACTCGATGGCGAGGATCCCTCCCCAGGAGTGGCCGAGCAGGACCAGGTTGTCCCGGTCGAGGCCGAGCGCCCGGCGCACCTGGTCCACCTCGTCCACGAAGCGATCCAGGTCCCACAGCGACGGGTCGTCGGGGCGATCGGAGCGGCCCGAGCCGAGTTGGTCGTAGTAGTGGTACTCGACGCCGGCGCGGGGCAGGTAGCTGTCGGCGGCCTCGAAGTACTCGTGGGTCGCCCCCGGCCCGCCGTGGAGCAGCAGGACCTTCAGCTCGGGGTTGTTGCCCACTCGCTTGGTCCATACCTCGAAGCGCCCGGAGGGGGTCTCGACCGGGATGCGTCGAGCTCCACCGGATAGGCGGTCGGGGAGGGCGGAGTAGTCGAGGTAGCCGTCGATGGTCACGAGCCTGTCGCAGTCCGGCTCGCTCCGGTCACCGGTGGTCGGTCGGCCGAGAGGAGCCCGGCCAGCTCTGCCGCACTGGAGGCCACCTCCGACGCCCCGGCCCGTAGGAGCCGTGCCGGCAGCCCCGGGTCCGCGTGACCGCCGGCGGCGAGGCCGACCACCTTCATCCCTGCGGCCACTCCGGCCTGGACGCCGGGCACGCTGTCCTCGACCACCACGCACGTCGAGGGTTCCGCCCCGAAGCGGCGGGCGGCGAGGAGGAACAGGTCCGGAGCCGGCTTGCCCCGCCCGACCATCACCGCCGAGAGCCGTAGCGACGGGGGGAACCAGGCGTCGAGACCGGTGGCCCCGAGTGAGCGGTCGATGCGCTCGGGGGAGCCCGAGGAGGCCACGCAGATCGGCCGGCCGGCTGCGGCCAGGTCCTGCACCAGGTCGGCCATGCCCGGAACCGCCCGCAGCCGGGCGGCGAAGGCGACGTCCAGGCGCCGGGACTTCTCCGCCCAGTACTCCGCGTCGAGCACCACCCCGAAGCGCGCCTCGACCAGCTCCGCGCTGGAGCGGGCGGACAGACCGGTGAAGAGGTCGAGGACCTCGGTCGGGTCGAGGCGGACCCCCCGGGTGAGGAGCATCTCGGCGGTGACCGCCGAGGCGATCGGCTCGGAGTCGACCAGGGTGCCGTCGCAGTCGAAGAGCACCGGCCCGGTAACCGGTAGGTCGTCCGGCGCGCCGGTCTCGGGTGGCTCCATGGGGCTCGGGTCGGGGGAGGGCTGCTCTTTCACCCTCTCCGGGGCCTAGAGAGCCGGCTCCCGGTCGGGCAGCGCCTTCAGAGTCGAGGCTGCGATCCCCGGCCCGTCGAGGCCCAGCTGGGACAGGATCCCCTCTACGGTGCCGTGGGGGATGTAGCAGGTGGGGATGCCGAGGACCAGCACCGGTGGGCAGGAGCGGGACTGCTCCAGGTCGGCAACTGCGTCGGCGATCTGGGTGCCGGCCCCGCCCACCCGCAGCCCGTCCTCGACCGTGACCACCAGGCGGTGCCGCCCGGCGTCGATCACCATCGTGGGGTCGAGCGGGCGGACCACCCGTACGTCCCACACGGTGGCGTCGACACCCTCGCCGGCGAGGATCGACGCGGCCTCCTCGGCGGCCTCGAGCAGCTTGCCGACTGCGAGGATGCACACCGAGCCGTCGCCGGAACGCACCTTGCGGGCAGCGAGGTCCGAGCCCACCTGGTCGGGGGGCACCTGGCGGGCCAGACCGCTCGGGTAGCGGATCACCGACGGACCCGACAGGCCGAGCGCAGTGTCGAGCATCGCCTTCAGCTCCTGGGCGGAGGAGGGGGCGAAGACCGTCATCCCCGGGATCCGCAAGGTGAGCGCGAGGTCGAGGACCCCGTGGTGGCTCGGCCCGTTGTCACCGGTGATCCCGGCCCGGTCGAGGGCGAACACCACCGGCAGGCCGTGAAGGCCGACGTCGAGGTTGGCCTGGTCGAAGGCCCGGGTGAAGAAGGTCGAGTAGATCGCCACCACGGGTCTGAGCCCTCCCATCGCCATCCCGGCGGCGGAGGTGACCGCATGCTGCTCGGCGATGCCGACGTCGAAGAAGCGGTCCGGGAAGCGCTCGGCGAAGGGGAGCAGGCCGGTCGGCCCGGGCATGGCGGCGGTGATCGCCACCACCGAGGGGTCACGGCGGCCCGCCTCCAGCATCGCCTCGTTGAACGCCTGGGTGTAGCCCTTCAGCGCCCGGGAGGCCTCGGTCGGACCGGTGCTCGGGTCGAACACCGGCGCGTCGTGCAGGCACTTCTCGTCGTCGGCTTCGGCCGGGCCGTAGCCGCGGCCCTTCTGGGTGAGCACGTGCACGACGATCGGCCCGTCGTGGGTGGCCGCCTGGGCGAGGAGGGTCTCCATCGCAGGGATGTCGTGGCCGTCGATCGGCCCGACGTAGCGCACCCCGAGCGCCTCGAAGAACGCCGGCGGCTCGACCACCTCCCGCACCGCCGAGTAGAAGCCCTGCAGGCTCGAGTAGGCGAGCCCCCCGACGCCGGGGAGCTCACGCAGCGCGTCCTCCAAGCTCCGGCGCACCTGCGAGAGGCCGGGGTGCAGGCGGAGCCGGGTGACGCTCTCCGACAGGCGCGAGACCGTCGGGGCGTAGCTACGCCCGTTGTCGTTGAGCACCACCACCACCCGGCTACCGCTGTGGCCCAGGTTGTTGAGGCCCTCGAAGGCCATCCCGCCGGTCATCGACCCGTCTCCGATGACCGCCACCACCCGGCGGTCGGGGGCCTGGCTGCGAGCCACGGCGGCAGCGAGGCCGTGGGCGTAGGAGAGGATCGTGGAGGCGTGGCTGTTCTCCACCCAGTCGTGCACCGACTCCGCCCGCGACGGGTAGCCCGAGAGCCCCTCGGCCTGGCGCAGGGTCCCGAAGCGCTCCCGCCGGCCGGTGACGATCTTGTGGACGTAGGCCTGGTGACCGGTGTCCCAGAGCAGGATGTCGCGCGGCGAGCTGAACACCCGGTGCAGCGCCAGGGTGAGCTCCACCGCCCCGAGGTTGGAGCCGAGGTGTCCTCCGGTGACCGCAACTGCGTTCACGATGAACTCGCGGATCTCCGCAGCGAGGGTCGTGAGCTGGTCCTGGTCGAGCCGGCGGAGGTCGGTCGGGGAGTTGATCGACTCCATCAGCATCTCCCAAAGCTACCCCTATTGGTGCGCTCTGCCCGGCGCGGACAGACCGAGAAGGGACGGTCGGCCGGGGAGGTCGGCCGGGGGGTCAGCCGCGGAGGTCGAGGCCGAGGTCGAGGGCGGGGGCCGAGTGGGTGAGGGCGCCGACGGCGACGAAGTCGACCCCCGCGGCTGCGACTGCGCCGACCGAGCCGAGGGTGAGCCCGCCGCTCGCCTCGAGGCGTGCCTCGGGGTAGGACGAGCGCAGGGCGACCGCGGCGCGCACCTGGTCGATGGTCATGTTGTCGAGCAGCACCAGCCCGACGCCGGCCCGGAGGGCCTCTTCGACCTGGGCGAGGGTGTCGCACTCCACCTCCAGGGGCAGCTGTGGCGCCACCGCCCGGACGGCGGCGACCGCAGCGGTGACGCTGCCCGCAGCTGCGACGTGGTTGTCCTTCACCAACGCGGCGTCGCCGAGGCCGAGGCGGTGGTTGACCCCGCCACCGCAGCGGACGGCGTACTTCTCCAGCTCGCGCAGTCCGGGAAGGGTCTTGCGGGTGTCGCGCACCGAACATCCGGTGCCCGCCACGGCGTCGACCCATGCCCGGGTGGTGGTCGCGACGCCAGAGAGGTGGGTGAGGAAGTTGAGCAGCGTCCGCTCGGCACCGAGCAGTCCGGCCAGGGGGGCCCGGATGGCGGCTACGAGCTGGCCGGCTCCGACGAGCTCGCCAT